>JBHHYW010000519.1:0-2440 GCA_046757745.1 Candidatus Scalindua sp. | reverse complement strand
TTTCTGTATTCTCTGTGCATTTTATTTACCTTTCTTTAAGGACAAGCTTCTAAATCTGATTTCATCTTGCCTATTTCGCAGGAAGCAAAAGCATCTACAACTTCAGGGTCGAATTGCGTTCCCGCTACTCTTTTTAGTTCTGATACCGCCTTGTTTGTTTTCATTGGTGGCCGGTATGTCCTTTCTGATGTCATTGCATCGAAGGAATCAGCTACCGTCATTATCTTTGTTAGAAGTGGCAAATCTTCACCACCTAATCTATCCGGATACCCCCTGCCATCAAAACTCTCATGATGGCTCCTTATATGGCACATTGCTTCTTCAAGAAAACCTAATGGTTTTATTATTTCTTCACCCCTGACAGGGTGAGATTTTATTGTGTCGTATTCAGAGTCATCCAATTTGTCAGGCTTGTTGAATATTAGTTCTGAAATCCCTATTTTACCAATGTCGTGTAACAATGAAGCGTGTAGTAATGTGTTTTTTCCCCTAGCAGGTACTCCCATTATGTTTGCAATTGCAGATGAGTATTCCGATACCCTTTGAGAATGACCACTTGTATATTTATCCTTAGCCTCAAGGCTGCCTGCCAGAAACTTAACCATATTAAAACAATTTTCTTCAAGCGCCTTATAAAGCCTTGCGTTCTCTACCGCAATACTTACCTGTCCCGCAATAGTACACAGTAGATTGACGTCTGTCTCACAGAAACTTCTACCCGAAACTTTATCTATAATGTTTATTACGCCAAGAACCCTTTCTCCCAGAATAAGTGGCGCTGAAACAAATGATTTCGTTTTATAATCCGGCTTTTCGCTTCTATTAAACCTGTGATCATGCCTGATATCCTTAACCAGGATTGGCTTTTTATCCTGTACAACACGCCCTGCCACTCCTTCATCCAGCTTTTGTGTTTTACCCAAAACCTGCATACTTCTATGGCCTTGACTTGCCTTGGCTACTAACTCATTCCTTTTCTCATCAATTAACATGATCGAACTGTGTCTTACATTTAACTTCTCATTAATCTCCTTCAGGCATAAACTTAGAAGTTTGTCCATATCCAGTATAGTTGTTATGCCTTTACTTATCTCATTTATAGTAGCCAATTCATTAACTCTTTGTATAAGCTCTTCGTTAGCCGCTGTAAGATGTTCACCAGTTATCTGAACTTTCTCGGTTAATCCCTGTTTATGAATATTCAGCTCACGGTTTGTCTTCTTTAAATCTTTTAATAGTTGCGCATTTTCCATTGCAACCTGATGAGTGTACAAGGTTCGTTTAACAATTTTTTTCAACTCCAGAATATTAAATGGTTTCTTTATATAGTCATCGACTCCATGTCTCAGAGACTGAACTGCTGTATCAACAGTTATATAACCGGTAATCATTATAGTCCTGATCTCAGGGTTCAGCTCTTTTGCTTTTCGAATCAACTCCAGACCATCAATCCCGGGCATTTTTAAATCGGTTAACAACATTAGATATTTATTTTTCTTTATCATCTGCAGCGCTTCAACACCTGAAAAACTTATATCAATCTGATAGCCTTCCAGCTTGAGTACTTCCTCAATCAAATGGCATATCTTAGGTTCGTCATCTACAACTAATACTCTTATTTGGTTGTCCATTATTGTATTTGCCCGATATATTTCAATATCTAAACAGGCTCTATTGGTAAAGTAAATTTAAAGATAGTCCCCTTCTCCTTCTGGCTTGTTACGGTTAATGTGCCACCGTGCCTTTTGATAATGTCATTAGAAACACAAAGACCTAAACCCATTCCCCTCTCTTCTTCCTTGATTACAAAGAAAGGGTCAAATATCTTATCAATTACATCAGAAGGAATCCCTCTGCCTGAATCATAAACCGTAACGTTTATGTTGTTATCAATTCCTTTTTCCGTACTAATCTTCAAAATGCCTTTCCCATCTATGGCCCGCCTTGAATTATCAATAATATTTTTGCACACCAGCGTTATCTGCTCTTTGTCAGCCATAACCACCGGCAGTTCTCTATCCATGGACTCAACTAACTTAATCTCATTTTCCCGACCTGTATAATTAAAAGAAAGAATGATATCTTTCAGGATATCATTAACCTTTACCGGTTCCTTGTCAGGGTCTTTCAGCTTGGCATAGGTTACGAGATCTCTTACCGTTCCTGCAATTCTTTGTGTTTCTTCCTCCATGGTTTCATATACGCGGTAACCGGGTTCGCTTTTCTCCATTTCTGATAATCGTAATTGTAACTGACCACTAATCGTAGTTAATGGATTGTTGATTTCCTGCGCAATTCTCAATGCAAGAGGTTCTATTGATTTGTGTGTTTTAGATCCCTCATTTAAGGCGCTTCCGTTATGGCTAATCCTATCTAATGATTTACGAATAATGGCAAACAATTCATTTATATAAAATGGCTTTAAAATATAACAATCAGC
>JBHHYW010000518.1:0-2443 GCA_046757745.1 Candidatus Scalindua sp. | reverse complement strand
ATTATAGATGTTGCAAATGCGAATATGGAAAGGGCCATAAAGGTAATTTCAGTTGAGAAAGGATTTGATGTAAGAGATTATGCACTTGTCTCTTTTGGTGGTGCGGGAGGACTTCATGCATGTGAGTTGGCAGGTCGTCTTTCAATGAAGAAGGTTCTTGTGCCTAAGAATGCCGGAGTACTGTCTGCATTGGGTATGACGGTTGCGGATATTGTTAAAGATTATTCAAGGAGCGTGCTGTTGGAAGTAGAAGAAAGTGGATACAGGGAACTTGTGAAATTGTTTAAATCATTAGAATCAAAAGGCATGAAGGATGTTCTTTCAGAGGGCATAATGAAAAACAGGATTAAAATAGAAAATTCCATAGATATGAGATACATAGGGCAGGCTCACGATCTTAATCTACCATTTAAAAGGAGTTTTATCGATGATTTCCATAAACTCCATAAGCGGACGTACGGTTACGCTAATCGGGATTATTCTATAGAAGTAGTAAATATCAGGGTAAGGGTAACCGGGAAGACGAGAAAACCTGTGATGGAAAAAAGGCCGAAAGGTTCTTTGGCGAAGGGAAAGGCGATTGGCAAAAAGGTGAAGTGCTTTTTCAGGGGAAAATGGTTAAAGGCGGATGTCCTTGATAGAAACAGAGTACAGAAACGTTCAAGGATTGATGGGCCTGCGCTGATAGTTGAGGATACTTCAACAACTTTTCTTGCACCGGAGTATATCTGTAATATTGATGATTATAATAACTTGATTATAGAAAAAAGGATATAAAAACATGCAGCAGGATAATATTGCAATCGAAGTTAAAGATCTAAGGAAAGAATTCAAAATAAGCTCATCTGGTAAAGGATTCTTAGGTAAACTTCAGGCGCTTTTTCATAGAAGACACAAGGTCATTACGGCAGTGAATAATGTTGACTTCAAGATAAGACGTGGGGAATTTGTAGGATATGTTGGTGAAAATGGCGCCGGCAAATCTACCACCATAAAGATGCTAACAGGAATACTTGTGCCGACCTCCGGAACTGCAGAGGTAAATGGAATCGTTCCTTATATGGACCGAAAGAAGAACGCAGCTAAGATTGGTGTGGTTTTTGGACAGAGAACACAGCTTTGGTGGGATCTTCCCGTTCGTGAGTCATTCGATTTGCTGAGGGTAATATTCCGTGTGTCCAGATCAGACTTTGATCGTCAAATGGGAAAGCTGGAAAAGGCGCTTGGCCTCAGGCATCTTCTGGAGATGCCGGTAAGAAAACTCTCTTTGGGGCAGAGGATGAGGTGTGATATTGCAGCGTCTCTTATTCACAGCCCTCCAGTACTCTTTCTGGACGAGCCTACAATCGGACTGGATGTGCTGGCAAAACAATCTGTAAGAAATTTCCTCTCGGAAATTAACAGAACAGAGGGAACTACCATTATACTTACTACTCATGACATGAACGATATTGAACAACTTTGCAAACGGCTTATCATACTTGAAGAGGGAAAGATTATATTTGACGGTAAAACCGGGTTGTTGAAACAAAAGTTTGTCCACGAGAAAGTAATAGAGGTAGAATTTTACGAAGATGATTGTGTTATGCAGGGAATACCTGGAGTCACCGTTGTGCGTGAGCAGGGATGTAAGAAATGGCTGATGTTTGACAACGACAGTTCAGGTATTGGGGAGGCTATAGGCACTATTGCTTCTCAATATAAGATAAAGGATATATCAGTAAAGGAACCATCGGTAGAAAGTATTATCAGAAATATTTACGACAATCGTATAAAATTGTTGACGCCTTCTACCTGAATTGGGCGATTCTTGTTGAGGGATGATTATAAGGTATTGAAAAAACACATTCTTCTGTAAATCTATAATATGGAAATCTCAGTATTAAGCCTTTGTGGTAGGGGCGAACGGCCGTTCGCCCCTACTGACAGAACAATATGAATCCAGAACTTTTCGTTAAATTCGTATCTATATCTTTCCAGAAGCAGGTTGCGTATAGATTTGATTGCTTCGTTGGCATAGTGAATGGTTTTCTATATGTGTTTATTTTTACCTCCCTATGGAAATCACTATATTCACAGTTCGATACTACGGTGTATAATGGTTTTACATTAACGGCCATTATAACTTATGCTGTCCTGGTAATGGCAGTGAGGATATCCTTTACGATGGACGACTCCATTATCTACAGGAAGGTTATGGACGGTTCTATTGCAATGGAGCTTATAAGGCCGACATCCTTTTTCTTTATGAACCTTGCGGAGAATGTCGGCCATTCCCTCTTTCACATTATGGCCAGGACTTTTCCTATTGTCATAATATCCCTTTTCCTTTTTGATATCTCTATTCCGTTTGAACCTGTAAGATTATTAGCATTTCTTTTCTCATTCCTTGCTGGATACATATTAATCTCTATGCTTAACTTCGCTGCGGGATTGCTTGCTT
>JBHHYW010000517.1:0-2451 GCA_046757745.1 Candidatus Scalindua sp. | reverse complement strand
CCGATTATTATGTGTATCGGTGATCTCTAATGCATCTATAATAAAGGATTCTTCATCGGATATTTCTTCAAGCCTATATGCTGCTTTGACCTTTCCTTTTGTCTTTGCGTCTTCCAATATCGTGGCAAGCCTTACATTATTCAGTATGTCTAATAGTGTATCTAAGGGCCCCTTAAATTGTGCTTTTGTTCTTGCCTCTCGCCATACAATTGCGGCAAGGAGATATCCGAGTACACAAATAAAAAAATGCACTTTTATTTTCTGATCTGTCCAATGGTACTGAGGCCTTAAGGCAAGGTGATAAGGGTTTTTGAGATTCTTAAAAGCATGTTCAATCATAGATTGCCCATAGTAGGCCTTGATAATATCAACAGTGCTCCAATCATGGCGATCTGTCATGAGGATCCTGATGCCCAGTCTCTCTTCGATTTCGCCAAGTCTTTCCTGATTGACCGTAAACTCTAATCGAAACCTGCCCTTAGATATCTCTTGTAGTGACCAATCAATAACACTATTTACAAATTGCCCTTTAACGGTATTTGTTATCTTCGCCTCTAATTGTCTCCTGTCCCGCTTCCTTGCTTTTGGCTTAATCAATGCCCCTTGTAGCTCTCTGAGCTGTTTTTCTGCCTTTTCCAGGGATTGGTATATACCCCTTATCTGTCCCGACTTTAACCTCTCTGAGATAAAAACTATCACGGTTCTCTCTTCTTGCCAGATCATTCGTTTGTCCCGGTAAACCCGGATATTCGTGCCATCAACGTTAAGCTCCTGGAAGTTTTCCGTGGCATTATCTATTAGCTTCTTGTGATGATAAGGTGTAAGCGCGCCTACATAATGCAGTCGCTGCTCTTTTACTATTGCCAGGTTCTTTTTTGAATTATTTCCACGGTCAAATACGACCGTATGCCTTTCACTATCCAGCCCTAATTCATTTATCCTGTTTTTTATCTTTTCTATAACGGCCTTGAATACTTTTGTATCATTCATGTTGCCATCATATGTATGGTGAAACACCGGTATCATATCTTTTCGTGTAACCACCATAGCCAACCCTACCTGTCTAAGATCGTATCTCTTTTGTTTGTTTTTGCCGCGTTGCGCAACAGTGCATCGCAAGTTTGTACTGTCAATATAGGTATAGAAATTAGTGGTGTCGAAGAATAGAGTATCACTCTCTAAATCATATACATTAAAAACGTTTTCTAATAATTCTAATTCGATTTTTGCTATTGCATCTACAGGTAGTGAATCCATTAAATCCCAAAAATGCTGGCTGTCTATCTTGCTCAAACTGCACCTGAGCAAATATTCGCAGGAAGTTGTTCTTGCCCAATTCCACCAGCCTCTTTTGCTTGTGGGCATACAAATCCGTCCGATGGATCCCAGCAAAAGAGTAATCCCGGTCGTGAGATTGTTTCTGGTGGGTTTTTTGGCCCTGTATGACCTCTGGGACATTACGTGTTTGTTGATTATCGTAATAATATCTAATTTATGAGCCACATTGAGTAACGCGGCTACAGCGCCATGTGAGTAGGATTTTAGCCGCAGTCCTTCAGTAAGACCTTGTAGCCGTCTTAACAGGTCATTTGCTTTGCCCAGATACGACAGAACGATTGGCCGTGGTTTGCCGTTTATACGTCTGGACTCGACTATGTACCAATATTTGTGACCGTTGGTGCGTTTTGCCTGAATAGTAGCGATAGATAGCCTCCGTTTCGTATATACATATTGGTTTATATGTTATTTAGTATACTATATATGCCACAATAAGTCAATAATATAATATGTTAATTCGTGTATACAATAATAATTGGCACAAAAAAACTGTAACCAATTATATCGCAACCGGTTACAGTGCCCACCTTTCATAAAAACATCACTTTCGTAATAAACTCACGCTAGACGTCAATTTGTAGTTGGGAAGATGTATGAAAAAAATAAAAATTCCGACCTTGCTAAAATTCAATTTGTAAACGGCTGAAAAGTTGGAACAGATCATCTGGTGAAGCGGCGTCCCTATCTTCCTTAAAAAAATCACCTAACCAAGTATAAGAGAAGCCAAAATCTAATTTCAGATCTGCTCCAAAGTAATAGGTTAGTTGTGGCATCACTTCAGTTCCTATATTTCGACTCCCATTGTTCCGGTTTTTTTCGCTTGACCAGAAATGTGCTACAGCAAAGTATCCATCAAGGTCTTTCAGAATAGGAAATTCTACTTTTGTCTGAACAGTCGTTAAACCGAGATTCTGTTGTTTTCCATGAAACGTGGTTCTGCCGTTTTGCAAACCGATCGCAAGGTCTGCCACATCAGATGGCATCCATGGCGTAAAAAGCCCGGTGTAGCTCCAATAGCCTTCTCCTTCTACTGATATCGTCCTGAAATAATTTTGATGCGATTGGGCGTTATCGTCCTCCCCAGACGAAAAGATGCCCTGGGCAGAGCGGTCT
>JBHHYW010000516.1:0-2452 GCA_046757745.1 Candidatus Scalindua sp. | reverse complement strand
TGAAATTAAACGTTCTAATCTTGTCCCCACCAATGGGTGGAAAAGGTAAACGAGATGTGAGAAACAGAACTTTCATTCTTTTATCTTAATTAATCGTTGTAAAGTTAAATTCTTTCATGTATTGTATTGATTGAATTAATACTTAAAGTATCATTTAGATTAAAAGGAATTATCCATACTTCAATATTTTTGTATTAATTAGTGTATGACCGAAAACACCATAATTGTCATTCTGAACGACCAAAGGGAGTGAAGAATCTCTGACCACCAAATCTCCAATTAACACCGATTTTCATTGTCAAACACAGGGTATATTTTTGCACATACCCTGTACGGTATTAATAAATTATAACTAATTATATAACAATAACATACAGCTAGATATATCTGAGTTATTAGGGATTTTAGATCGAAATTTATTTACCTTAACTCGAAAATAATACTTGATATTGAAAATGATATTTATTAAATTAGATTTAACCATTCGCTCTAACCCATTGGTTTTTAAAGGAAACTTAAATAGGCCTATTTATTTTAACTTGATTAAATGGGCTTATCAGTTTCAAGTTAGGGTAAACTTTATGCACGATCATAGCCAATTTTTTCTGAAACCTAAAAATCCAATTCATAAACTCTACGAAGCACTCAGACTATTCTATGTTGACCGCTTATCGTCCAAGGTGATCGCCCAGCGGTTTGGCTGGTCTGAAAAATATTTCAATAAAGTTAGAAGCGCCTTTCATCAAGCGCTGTTACAAGAGAACCCACCCCAATTTTTTATCGAAAAAAAGCCTGGCGCCAAAGAAGTAGAGATCCAACCTTCACTCAATGAAAAAATCATTGAACTAAGAAAAGTCAATCACTCGATTCAAGATATTCAAACCATTTTGAATGCGCAAGAGATTCGCATCAGCTTACGGCAGATTGATAAGACCTTGAAAGCTGCTGGATTTCCCCGTCTTCCTAAAAGAACAACCTCAGAGAAGCAACAAATAATGCTTCCGGCCATTATCGAAGCACCGAAGGCTTTACAATTAGACCTGGTGACACAACCACGCAAGCAATTTACTACACGCTATGGTGGGGTCTTCTTCTTCCTTCCCATTATCAAAGAACTCAACCTTCATCATCTCATCGGTGAGGCCGGCTATCCTGAAACCGAACAATTGAACTCCCCGAATTATATTTATTCGCTTATTTTCTTAAAACTCATCGATAAAGAACGTCTATCTCATATCAACGATCTTAGTTTAGACGCCGGTGCAGGGCTGTTTGCCGGATTAAATGTCTTGCCCAAATCATCATCGGTTTCCTCTTATTCCTATAAAACCGAAAGAACCATGAATCGGCGATTTCTAAAAGGACTCTATCACGCTCTGAATGCGCTTCGCCCATATAGCGGCGACATGAACCTCGACTTTACCACCATCCCCCATTGGGGAGATCAAAGTGTATTAGAACGAAACTGGTCTGGCACCAGAAGACACGCTTTAAAATCTGTTCTGGCTTTGGTGGCCTTAGACCCCGATACTGGTTTTATCCCCTATGGCAACGCTGAGATCAAGCATAGAGATAAAGACCAAGAAGTTTTGCACTTCATTGACTTTTGGAAAGAATCGACTTCCATCCCAATAAAGTGTCTTATCTTTGACTCCAAGTTTACCACCTATGAAAATCTCAGTCTCATCAATCAAGATGGCATCAAGTTTATCACCCTGAGAAGACGAGGAAAACGTTTAGTTGGGAAGGTAGAAGCGATTCCAAACCATCAATGGCATACCATCCAATTAGACGCTCCCTCAAGAAAACACCGAAGCTTAAAAGTGTATGAATCAAAGATCACATTAAAAGGCTATGAAGGTGAAATCCGTCAGTTGATTGTAACCAACCATGGGCGAAAAGAACCCGCCTTTATTATTACCAACGATTGGCAAATGTCTCAAAAACAAATTGTGACAAAGTATGCGCGCCGATGGCTAGTAGAAAAATCTATTGCCGAACAGATCGATTTCTTCCATTTAAACTTACTTTCATCCTCGATTGTGATTAAGGTGGATTTGGACCTAACCATGACCATCGTAGCCCATACCCTTTATCGACTCCTGGCTAAAAAACTCACCGGCTTTGAAAATGTTGAAGCAAAGACGATATATAGAAAATTCATTGACAACCTCGCTGAAATCGAACTGAATTTTCCACAGATCAGCGTAAAACTACTCAAGAAAGTCCATTACCCAGTTTTATTCGAAAATGAATTCTTTAGAAAAGAACATACAATACCCTGGCTTAGTAATGCCAAGCTAGCGTTCTATACACAAAATACAACATAAAAAGTTAACCCAAAATTTGATAATGAAAATCGGTGATTAATAATAAACCAGAGGAGGAAATGCTATGTTTAAGAGAAATTTTATTACTGTTCTAAGAATTTCTTACTATATTCTCGCATTGG
>JBHHYW010000515.1:0-2456 GCA_046757745.1 Candidatus Scalindua sp. | reverse complement strand
GGATATAGAACTAGACAACAAATACTGTTATGTTTTTCTTGCTTCTTGCTTCCAGCCCCTCTCCTTACTTCCCCTGTGCCTGTATTGCCGTTATTGCTATTGTGTATACAATATCTTCAACTGTGCACCCTCTACTGAGATCGTTTACTGGTTTCTTCAGTCCCTGTAGTACCGGGCCTATGGCAATTGCCCCGGAAGATCTCTGCACCGCTTTATAAGTATTATTGCCTGTATTGAGATCAGGAAAAATAAAGACTGTGGCCCTGCCTGCTACCTTGCTGTCGGGAAGCTTGATCCTGGCCACATCCGGATCAACTGCGGCATCGTACTGTATCGGGCCCTCAATAAAAAGGTCAGGCCTCTTGCTCTTTACCATTCCGGTTGCCTCTCTTACCTTCTCAACTTCCGGACCCTTCCCTGACTTGCCGGTAGAATATGAGAGCATGGCAATGTAAGGATCTATACCAAAATTTTTGGCTGTATCCGCGCTTGTAACAGCAATATCAGAGATCTGCTCTGCAGTCGGAATCGGAATTATTGCACAATCTCCATATACAAGCACCCTGTCCTTCAGGCACATGAGGAATATACTGGAGGCGTTTTTAATACCCGGCTTTGTCTTGACTATTTCAAATGCCGGCCTTATTGTGTGCTGTGTTGTATGAACAGCGCCGGAGACTAACCCATCGGCATCCCCCTTGTATATCATCATGGTGCCGTAATAGATTGTATCATGCATTCGATCCTGTGCGACATCCATTGTATAATTTTTATGTTTTCTCAGCTCGTAGTAGGTGTTGACATAATCCTCAAACTTTTGAGACTCAATGGGGTTTATGATGTCAATTCCGTCGTCCAGATTCAAGCCCAATGCAGATGCTTTTCTTGCAATTTGATCCTTATCACCAAGGAGTATCAGGTCAGCGATTTTTCTGTCTCTTACCCATTCAGCAGCCTTCAAAGTCCTCTCTTCCTCTCCCTCCGGAAGAACTATACGCTTCTTCTTCGAACTCGCCCTTTCCAGTATTTCATATTTGAATATCTCGGGAGTGCGTTTCCTGACCTTATCCAGTTTCAGTTTTTCGTTTATCTTTTCACAATCAACATGCCGGTAGATCGAAGACTTTGCGATATCAATCTTCTGAGTATCATTTGAAGATACGTGTACAACAAGAGAGTTGATTTTATTCACAGTTTCTATTGTGTTGCACTGAACACTGAAAATGGGGATCGGCAATTCAGATAAAGTCCCAATCAGCTTCATTATGTTATCATTCGGCAAAAGGCCTCCTGTTAAAACTATACCGGATATATTCGGGTAGGATGGAGAGAGTAAGGATGTTATACAGCCGAGAAGTATCTCGTTCCTGTCACCCCCGGTAATAATGAGCGCCCCATCATGAATATATTTCAGGGCATTTTCAAAGCCCATAGAGGCAATTATTGTTTCAACTGCTATGTTCGAAAGATGATCCTCTCCAAACAAAACTTCAGCATCAAGACTCCTGGAGATATCATATAAACGTGGTTTTGCTAAAATTGAATCGTATGGGACAGTACCTAGATAATCTATTTTTCTCTTCTTAAGTATTCTTTTCAGACCCTGATCAACCTCGTCCAATCTTTCAGTTTCTATCTTATTAACAATAACACCCAGGAAATCGCATGACTGCTCATCAAATGATTCTTTTCCTGTCAGAACACCGGAGGATATTTCATCCATCGATTTTCCATATCCATCTTCAATAAGAATTACGCCTGCATTCAGATTATTCGCAATGTCAGCATTTATATCAAACTCAAAAGCGGACTTCATTCCAATATAGTCAGTACCGTCAATTACAACTATATCTTTATCCTTTTCTATTATCTTGAAGGATTTCTGCACTTTCTGAAAGAATACTTCTTCATCATTATTTGCAATGTAATGATTTAATTCTTTTATCGAGACAGGATTTATCTGTTTCAACTCATCTTCAATACCGAGTGTCTCCTTGATCATTATTGATACTTTATCGTAATCTTCATTCTTTCTATATTTCTGGCCAATGGGCTTAAAATAACCGACATTAGTGACCATGCCCCTGAGTGCACTGATCAGGCCAATGCAGATTACTCCCTTGCCAGACTTTGGACTTGTGGAAGCCAGATAGATATTTTTTGCCATATTCAGTTCCGTTCTTTTAAGTTACAACTGACACGAATTTCACGAATTTACACGAAGGAGCAGTAAAACAGGCCGGTTAAATCTTGCCTGTCTGCCAATCATTAGGGCAGGCAGATTGAACCATACATTTAGGTTCAGGCTACAAGCCTGAACCAACGGTAAATTATTATGTAGGGTGGGTTAAGCGACAGCGAACCCACCTTTCTCTCTTCACAAACGAATCAATCTGTTTCTGGTGGATTCGGCCTATCGGCCTTAATCCACCTTTATATGTTTTACTATCAAAAGA
>JBHHYW010000514.1:0-2457 GCA_046757745.1 Candidatus Scalindua sp. | reverse complement strand
TGGATTAACAGCCATACCCTGCAACTGCGAAAACATTTTCTTGAATATATATTCCCTGCACAAAATCGATCACAATTAAAAAGAAAACAAAAATTTAATAAAAACAAAATGAACATGAAAATGGATATAAACCTGGATCAATGGACACAAACATTATCCAATACGAATAATAAACACGATCACATCGCTAAAGTTTTGATTTCATCGAATTATACAGCAAATATAGACAATTTAGTTAATGAGGATTATGTAAGCGATTTCGATTTTATTAAAAAGGTCGTACTAAGCCCTTATTACCAATTAAAATAGTGAGGTTATTATGAAAAGACGCCAATTTTTAAAATTAGTGTTAGCGACACCTTTTATTTCTCTTTTCCCTGACGTCTTATTTGCTCAATCGCAGGGAAAGTGGCGAAACCTACTTATACTGGTTGAACTTAAAGGCGGTAATGACGGCCTTAATACCGTCATTCCTTACCAGGACAATCTTTACTATCAATTAAGGCCAAGATTAGCAATTGCTCGTGACCAGATTTTACAGATTTCAAGCAAGATAGGCCTGCACCCTTCCATGGAAAAACTTCTTCCAATCTGGCAAGCCAATGAATTAGCAATTATCCAGGGAGTAGGTTATCCTGATCCCAATCTTTCTCACTTTCGATCCATTGAAATCTGGGAAACAGGATCAGGCAGCCGGGAAAACCTAACCGAAGGATGGTTATCTCGCCTTTTTGCCCAAGAACCCCCTCCATCCAACTTCGCTGCTGATGGCGTTATTATTGGGAGTCAATCTCTTGGTCCGCTATATGGCTTAAAAACCAGAGCCATTGTATTACCAGGAAATGATCGACATCAAAAAAGATCATTTAAATTTAAAGAAGGTAGATATCGCGATATTCGTCCCAACCCAGCCCTGGAACATATTCTCAAAGTCGAAAGGGATTATCAACAAGCAGCTCAAAAGCTTATAGGCCGTTATCGATTTAAAACAAACTTTCCTGAAAACCAATTTGGCCATAATTTAAAACGTACAGCTCAAGTCATGGCGAGTCAAAACGGTGTTGCTGTCATTAAAATATCCTTAGGTAGTTTTGATACCCATGCCGGACAACAAAACGCACATAATCGGTTGGTTGGACAACTTGCCGGTGGACTTGCTGCCCTGCGATCCGCATTAAAGGAATTAAATAAATGGGATTCCACCCTTGTTATGACCTATTCTGAATTTGGCCGACGCCCGAAAGAAAACATGAGCTTGGGAACCGACCATGGAACTGCTAATGCACACTTTATGATGGGTGGAAAAGTTAAAGGCGGGTTGTTCGGTCAATATCCATCTCTTTCTAGTTTAGACAACGGCAATTTAAGATATAACATTGATTTTAGAAGCATGTATGCCACAGTTATTGAAAAGTGGTGG
Organism: Candidatus Scalindua sp.; assembly: GCA_046757745.1. Lineage (GTDB taxonomy): Bacteria > Planctomycetota > Brocadiia > Brocadiales > Scalinduaceae > Scalindua. The sequence goes on along the minus strand of JBHHYW010000514.1, from coordinate 1,037 downwards.
GGCTTAGATTCTTACTCCGTTATGGGAAAATCTTTTCCTGCAATCAATGTCATTTAATCCTCATTTCATTAATGATTACCGCAAAAGCATTGCTGATCTGGCACGGAATGTGGATATACAGTTACCGAAATATTCCTACCCCAAAGCCATACTTGACATCATACACTTCTATTTTCAATCAGCCCTGACAAATAAGTTGATAAACAAAAAAGGCGTTCCTGCATCCGACTAACACAAGAACGCCTTTTTTAAAATACTTTTTAGTACTACATTACGGCTTACTAATACCTAAATTGAGCGACTTTATTTTACATGCCGTTGTAGCCGATGGCTTTAGCCTGCGTTTTTCATCACTTAATGGGTCTTCGTAAGTTACGCAACCTCAAGGTTGCGGCTACAAAATAGCTCAATTTAGTTAATAATATCCTGCTCCACGTTCTTTCTTCTTTTTTGGGTGTTCTGCCCGATGACTCTGACTGGGCCCTTCTGACTTTGAATATTTATCAGGATTTGCGTTATATGCGTTTGCACAACCTTCACAACATAAATGAGCGGTCTTTCCATCATGCTTCACATCTACCTCCTGACCCTTGCTGTCTGCGGCCTTTCCACAGACCGGACACTGATTGCCTGACCCTTCTCCAGCAGAAACCTTCTTAATGCATTCTTTGGCATCTTCCTTAACACCACAACAACTGTTTGCAAATATAGTATTATTAACAGTCATCAGCACAAATGCAATAACAACAGCACCTACAAAAAATCCCATACGCTTCATAAGACCTCTCCTTCCTTTTAAAAATATAAATATTTACTTAATTAAAAACAATTTAGAGATTCCCGCCTAACAAACTGGCGGACAGGCAGGAATTGAGGAATTCCTCAATTCTTAAATTAAGTTTAATGGCGTAATAGCATTACTAACATGAAATATGTCTGATTAGTTCCCTGATTTCAAGTAAATAAATCTGCTTTAGCTTATAATATTCTATTCTTTAATTTCTTAACATAACATCATATATATAAATACATTGCAA
>JBHHYW010000513.1:0-2464 GCA_046757745.1 Candidatus Scalindua sp. | reverse complement strand
CCATGATGTATTTGAGTCTTTCTTTTGATCACAGGGTAGTTGACGGCGCCAAAGCCGATAAGTTCCTGACGACTATAAAAGATGGCCTTGAAGGCTGGGAACAGGAATTAAATGAAAAGATGCCTCCTGCTGAAACAGGGTATGGTGGAGTATGGTGAAGCCTGGCGGCTTCAAAAACGCTTCTTTACCGCAAGAATGTCGGACAGGATAGATGATATATTGATTACCCTTCAACATCCTCCGACATATACGCTTGGCCGTAGAGACAAAAACTTTAATCACTTCCTGGTAGATAAAAAGCAACTCAGAAACGGGGGGTTTTCTATTTATAGAGTTGACAGGGGAGGCGCTGCCACATATCACGGGCCAGGACAGATAGTATGTTACCCGATAGTCGGGATGAAGGCCTTTACAGAAGATTATTACTTCTATCTCAGAATGCTGGAAGAGGTGATGATAAAAACACTACTGTATTACAAAATCAAGCCACACCGTATTGAAGGATTTACTGGTGTCTGGGTAGGAGAGAAAAAGGTCGGTTTTGCAGGTGTCAGGATAGTTGGCGGCACGACTATGCACGGTTTCTCTTTAAATGTAAATAATGACCTTTCGCCTTTTAACATGATTGTGCCATGCGGAATAGAGAATATCACGATAACATCATTATCGAAACTGCTGAAAATGAACATAGATATAAGAGAAACAACAGACTTAATTGTCAGGAATTTTAGTAATGTTTTTAAAGTTAAAACCTGCATTGCAAATCTTGAGGATATACTTGCAAGAATAGATATAAATTCAACGTCTAAATTATTTAAAGGTTATGCTGCCAGAAGGTAAAATCTTCCGATACTCTTGCTTTAATCTGCTTCTCATTGTAAGCTTAAGTCTACTTATTTCTATTGATTCAGATTATTTTTTCTAATTTGTTACTAAGAAATAGCAATACTTTATGATAAGTAGGTTTCCCATATACACCTTCTGTATATTCAGTATTTTTATCATTTTATTTAGCACATCAAGTGTCTCTCTCGCCCAATCAGGTATTGATACAATAACCTCATATCGCGAATTTCCATTAATTGGTAGTCGTATTGCTGTCTGGATAGTTGCGCAAATTCACCTTAACTTTGCTGCTTTTATACTGGGAGTGCCCATATTCTCAGTAATCGTAGAATTAATTGGTATCATCACAAAGAACAAAGAATACGACAAAATGGCAAGGGAGTTTATAAAACTAACCTTAATGGCCCTGGCGACAACTGCAATCTTCGGTGCCTTATTAACATTCCTTTTAATCAGTCTTTACCCGGGTTTTTTTTATTATCTAACAGGAATATTTACTACAACTCTATGGGTATATCCGCTCCTCTTCTTTGGTGAAACCGCATGCCTCTATCTTTATTGGTATTCCTGGGATCAGTTGTGCAACCGCAAGGTAGTGCATCTTTTTATGGGTATCCTCCTTAACGTCTTTGGCCTGGCTATAATGTTTACTGCAAACTCGTGGGTAAGTTTTATGACAAGTCCGGCAGGGATTGATGACCATGGAAATCTTTTAAATATATGGGATGCTATTACGAATTTCACCTGGATGCCATTCAATATTCATCGTTTTTTAGGTAATATCAGTTTTGGCGGCGCAGTTGTTGCTGCTTATGCGGGATTTAAATTTATGGTCTCAAAGACAGATGCTGAAAGGGCGCATTACGATTGGATGGGATACACCGGAAACCTTATAGCTATATCAGCCTTTATGGCTCTCCCATTCGCCGGATACTGGTTAACAAAAGAGATCTATGCATTCAGTGAACAATTGGGAGTAATTCTTATGGGAGGTTTTCTTTCATGGCTCTGGATAATCCAGGCATTGATCATCGGTATCCTTTTCCTGGGTACAAATAGCTACTTCTGGTTGGGAATGGAACGTATTCCCGGCGCAGAAAGGTATAAAAAGTATATTAAGTATCTTGTCTCTATAGTTGCATTATGCTTCCTGGTTTGGGCTACCCCCCATACCCTTGTTGCAACACAAGAGGAGACTCATCGTATGGGAGGCAGTCATCATCCGGTTGTGGGTGCACTGGGACTTATGTCTGCAAAAAACAGTGCCGTTAATATTATGATTATGGCTACTTTTGTGAGTTTTGTTCTCTATCGTCGTGGAAATAAGATATCAACAGTGAAATGGTTTAAGATTGGAAACAGGATTCAGAAAATCTTAATCCTTTCCGCATCCGGAGTAGTTATCTTTTATGGTATTTACGGTTATTTTGTAGAAGCTGTTGTCAGGATTGGCTTTTCTCTTTTTCAGGTTTCATCTGTCTTGTTTTGTATTATTTCGGTTACAATTATTGAAATATTTCTTTTTCGTAATGCAAAGATTATTGGAAAAATCAGATGGGGAACGATATCTTTCAGGTCGCAGTATACGTTGCTTGCCATAGGTGTAACCTATACATGG
>JBHHYW010000512.1:0-2465 GCA_046757745.1 Candidatus Scalindua sp. | reverse complement strand
TCACAGTATAAGGTACATCGTGCGTGTGAGGTCAAGGATTTCAAGCTTGATACTGTTTTTAAAAACGAAACCACGGCGAATACAATACATAAATATACATACACTGCCGCAAGGGAGGCTCTGGAAGATAGTGGCTTAAGTGATATTGCAGGGAATGACAGTGAAAGATTTGGTATCGCAATTGGAACACTCGCCGGTGAACTACCTCCTTTCGAATACCTGTTACGCAAAGCACCAGATGACAAGGCTAATGGCTTTGATATGGGTGTTGCTCTCACATATCCACCATCTTCCATAACCACACTACTCTCTGAAGATTTCGGTTTTGAAGGGCCAAACATGGTTTCACTAAATGCCTGTTCTTCGGGCAATCACGCTATCGCCTGGGCATTAGACCTTTTATACGAAGGAAAAGTTGACGTTATGCTGGTAGGTGGTGGCGAGCTTATACCACAAACCGAGTTTACGCATTTTCACAATCTAAAGGCTTTAGCGCCCGAAAAGTGTCAGCCATTTGACAAGGACAGAAAGGGCCTCGTAATCGGAGAAGGTGCAGGAATAATGGTGATAGAAACATTGGACTTTGCATCAAAAAGAAATGCCAATATTTATGCTGAATTGAAGGGTTATGGAATGAGCTGTGACGGGCATCATATGACGGCCCCTCATCCTGAAGGAGCAGGTGCAATAAAGGCTATTTCAAACGCACTATCCATGGCCAAAATGCCTTATGAAAATGTAGACTACATCAACGCCCATGGGACAGGAACACCGTTAAATGACATAATGGAGACGTTGGCCATAAAATCAGTCTTTAAGGAACGGGCAAAGGAAATACCAGTCAGCTCTATAAAATCTATGATCGGACACACAATGGGTGCGGCAAGTGCGATAGAGTCAGTTGTAAGCTGCCTGTCGATTAAAAATAATGCTATTCCGCCAACCATACACTATAAAACCCCGGATCCTCAGTGTGATCTGGATTACGTGCCGAATGAGGGACGCGAGATGAAAGTCAACTGCGTGTTAAATAATTCCTTTGCCTTTGGCGGAAATAATGTCACGAATATTTTCAGTAGATTATAAAGCCTTGGTAGCCGCAGGCTTAAGCCTGCGAAAAAACGCTCATGAACAAAAGATTATCCATAAGAGAAAAACCGCACAGATTGCCAAGGGAATTTTACATAGGAGAGATATCTATCTCCTTAACTATGTGTATAAAAGATAAGGTATATCTCTTTTCTGACACAGAAGTCATAAATGTTTTTACGGATATACTTGGAAACATTGTCGAAAAAAATAAATGTATAATACCTGTATATTGTTTTATGCCCGACCACCAGCACATGATAATAACTGGTACTCATGAAGATGCAGATTTAATAAAAATTATCACGGGATATAAACAAAGAACTGGTTTCTGGATGTCAAAAAATAGAATAAGTATCAAGTGGCAAAAAGACTTTTATGACCATATAATAAAAAAGAATGAAGATTTATCAACACAAGTCAGATATATACTGGATAACCCTGTAAGGAAGGGCCTTGTTTCTCATTGGCAGGAGTACCAATTTAAGGGTTCGATTGGTTGTGATTTAGATGATACTTTAAATCAAATTGTTTGAATGAGCGCAGGCTTAAGCCTGCGGCTACCACGGTGTTTACGATCATGCAAAAATGCATCAGCTTCTTTGTGCTTTACAGACATGATAACTAAATTACAAGATGAATAAGTATGCAGTCGTCACTGGTATTGGAGTTGTATCTCCATTGGGTATTGGACATCAGGATTTCTGGAAGAATCTTGTTTCCGGTAATTCCGGTATTACGCCTATGGAATGTCTGGACTTGTCAAAATATGAATGTAAAAATGGCGCAGAGGTAAAAGGCTTAAACCCGGAAGAATTTTTAGGACGCAAAGGTTTAAGATATCTTAATAAGGGAACGAAGTTTCTGGGTTCCAGTGTAAAGATGGCGCTTGATGATGCGAACCTGGAGATAGGTGAAGAGTTGTCAAACCAGACTGGAATCCTCATAGGTTCTTCCCTCGGGAATTTCTCACAGACTACAGATTACTTTCACGATATTGTCAGGAAGGGCCCATCAGAACTATCACCTATGCAAAGTTATGATGTTGCCCTGAATTCATCCATAAACTATGCCTCTGTTGTCTTCAAGTTGAAGAGTTTTGCCAGGACAATATCTTCTGGCTTTACGTCAAGTACCGATGCTGTTGGTAATGCCATTAAACTTATACAGAATGGAAAGACAAATGTAATCATAGCGGGTGGAGTCGAGCAAATCTCACTGGATTTATACATGATATTCTATATGAGAAAGATGCTGGCAAGGGCAAATGGTACAGGAGGTGAGATCAGTATGCCGTTCGACAAAAGAAGGAGTGGCTTTATTATGAGTGAAGGCAGTTATGTATTTGTGATGGAAAACCAAGATTACGCCGTAAG
>JBHHYW010000511.1:0-2476 GCA_046757745.1 Candidatus Scalindua sp. | reverse complement strand
ATCACTTTTTACCCCAGACGTGACATATCCATCTCCACCTTTCAAGGGTGAAGATAGTGTCTTCTGCAGTAAAATAACTCAGGCACTGTCCACAGTTTCCGAGATGATGACAAGATACAATAAACATGATATCGATGGCAATAACTCTTGCATATCAAGGATACACGTAACGGGAGGGACTAATGGGATATTAATCGAAGCCCTGAGAAAATATCGCCCATTTACGCCTGTGTTCATTGGAAGGGCAGAAGACCAGGCTTACATTTTTTCTACCTTGTTTCCTACAGATAGAGAACCTGCACTTAGATATTTGCATAAAGATGGTTTTTTTATGAGACACGACAAACAGGTTTTTGCCGGAGAGGCTATAAAGGCGGCTGCCATGGGCAAAGCAGTAGGTGACTACGAGAGGATATTATTCTACTCCTATTATGCCGGAATTCTTCCCTGGGAAATAGAGGAGATCAAAAGTATAGTTGATCCTTTCACGGGAAGTTTTATCAGTCCAATTCCTTTAAATCTCGCTTACCTCCGCCTTGCACTTAAGGCTGCTGATTTATTTGCCACAAAAGAAGAAGAGAATGAATATGATGGCTTTGAGTTTATAGAGACTGGGTCCAGAAGGCTACGTGCCAGTAACCAGGAGGTGTACATGGGTGATGGGAAGGGACTCAAGGAAAGGCATGAAAGAGAGAAGACTGTATGGAATCTTTACTATGATATTCTTGAACAGGTTGAGAATGCCATAAGATAAGGAGACCAATTCGCTATAGAATTACAAGAGAGAGCTAAAAAGCTTATTGGTAATACCAGGGTTATTATAGGTGAGAAATAATAAAGGAGTCATCCGGGTAGAAGAGGTAGCGAACCCACTTTCAACTTTTACTCGTACAAATCAAACTATTATTGGTGGGTTCGTCCTGTCGTCCTTCCCCGGACAAAAACCGCCGAGGACTTATCCACCCTACATCGTATCATACATTCGTTACAGGTAGGGTGGATTAAGCGAAGCAAATCCACATTTATTCTGGATTTGTGAATGGCTTTTTGTTACCATAGAAACCAGTTTATTTATCATTATATTTAAATTGTCATATTAAACGAGGAATAGAAATGGACAAGAAAACCAGGGATAAAAAAGGTAAGGCTATGTCATGTTCATTTTGTGGCAGAAATTATAATGTTGTTAAAAGATTAATACAGGGAGATCGCAACGTATACATTTGTAATGAATGTGTTGAGGCATGCTACACGCTTATCCAGAAGGATAATGAAAAAACCAGCAAACATTTAACGAGAAAAATGCCAACCCCGGTATATATTAAAGAACGTTTAGATGAATATATTGTAGGGCAGGATATGGCAAAGAAAGTCCTGGCTGTGGCAGTTCATAACCATTATAAAAGGTTAGCTTCAGAAGTAACCGATGATGATGTGGAGTTGGAAAAGAGCAATATCCTTCTAGTTGGTCCTACGGGTTCAGGGAAGACCTTGCTGGCAAAAATTCTTGCAAACATTCTTGATGTACCATTTGCTATAGCGGATGCTACTACTTTTACTGAGGCAGGTTATGTTGGCGAGGATGTTGAAAATGTACTTTTAAGGTTGCTGAGGGATGCAGATTTTAATGTGACTCGTGCGCAGCAGGGGATTGTCTATTTAGATGAGGTAGACAAGATTGCCAGAAAAGGCCCAAACGCATCTATCACACGAGATGTTTCCGGTGAAGGTGTACAGCAATCACTGCTTAAGATGTTTGAGCAGTCTATAGTCAATGTGCCGCCACAGGGGGGGCGGAAGCATCCGGAACAGCAATACATACAAATGGATACCAAGGATATTCTGTTTATATGCGGCGGGACATTCAGCGGCATAGAGGATATAGTAAAAAAGAGGATTGGTAAAAAGGCGATAGGGTTTGGCGCAAAGGGGGATCTTACAGATAATAAATCTACGGGAGAAATTCTATCCGAAGTTAAAATGAACGACTTGATTGAGTATGGCATGATACACGAATTCATCGGCAGGCTTCATGTGATCACATCACTGATGCCGCTTGGCCGGGATGATTTGATCAGGATTATGCTGGAGCCAAAGAATGCTATCGTCAGGCAGTATCAAAAGATCTTTGAGATGGAGAATGCAGTTGTAGAATTTCCAAAAGATACCCTGTTGGAGATAAGTAAAAAGGCCCTTGAGCGTAAGACTGGAGCAAGGGCTCTACGTTCGATATTTGAGGGTTTTATGCTGGATGCTATGTTTGATTTACCAACAGATGGTAAAGGCGCTGTTTATGTAGTTACGCCGGATGTCGTAACCGGGAAAACTCAGCTTATGCCTAAAAAGCTTCGTAAAAGTGCATAAACATAGTGTGGCATAGCCGCCCGCCTGCCCGTCCGTCAAATTTGTTCGGACGGAAATGGCAAAGTCGGGCAGGCAACCAAATTAAAAACAATTTAGAGATTCCCGCCTAACA
>JBHHYW010000510.1:0-2494 GCA_046757745.1 Candidatus Scalindua sp. | reverse complement strand
CATTGTTTTTCTTAACGGGATGTACCCTGCCTGGTACTTCTTCAAGACATCAAGCTTATGATGATCGTTCTGCAGGTTCGCAGTCTTCAAAATATACAAAGACTTTTAACGAAGGGTTTGAGGATGCGTGGTCTGCTGTTATAATGTCACTGGGAGATTTGCCACTGGACAAAATAAACAAGGAAAAGGGTATAATAAAGACCGGCTGGATTGAAGGGATCTCGCAAAGGAAGGCAAGAAGTGTTGTAACAGATCAGTTTCTTGATGATTACTGGAAGGAAAGATATCGGATTACATTCAGGATTTCCGGTAATAATCTGATCAGTTCCGTAAAGGTAAGCTGTCAGGTCCAGGAAAAAGCAAGGGGTGGAAGCGCTGCATACAGATGGGAGAGGAAAAAGTCTACAGGAGAACGAGAAGAAGATGCCTTAATGAGGATTGAAGAAATTTTGACCAAGGGTTAAAGAGGTGACTGTCCAATATCAAGTGAAGTCTTGTGTCGTTTAGATAGAGCGTTAACCCAGCTTTCGCTGGGATTCCAACTGCCTGTGTGCGCCGCGCCGCCGGACAGTTATCGCTGGAATCCTTTCGAAAGGAAGGACGCTTAACTCAACCATGGTATTGGGTGGTTACATTAAATGAAGATGAAGATGAGAAAACCAAACGTTTATATAATATTAGTACTGGCGTTAGTGTTTGCAATTACCTCTACGTGCCATGCACAGGCAGGCTTTAAGGAAGAACAGGCGGAGAATTATCAACCTCAGGTTTTCCTGACGGAAGAGCAGGCATTGCTGAAGGTGTTTCCGGATTGTGATGAGATATTGTATGACGAGATAATCCTTACTGATGAGAGCAAGGCCGTGCTTCAGAACAGACTAAAGCGGAAGATATATGAAAACAGCTTTATCACATACCTGGGCATTAAATCAGGAAAAGTTACCGGATACGCAATAATCACCGAGGAGGTCGGCAAGTTCCATCCTTACATATTTATAGTATCCGTGAGTCCAAAGGGTAAGATCATGGAGATAGCCATACTTGTTTACCGTGAAAGCAGGGGGGCGGAGATTGCACGCAAAAGATTTCTTCGCCAATTTAAGGGCAAGTCCCTTAAGAATTCTCTGAGAATCAACAGAGACATCATAAATATTACCGGGGCCACCATGTCTGTTGTTACTATGTGTACGGGTGTGAAGAAGGTACTTGCCGTGATTGATCAATTCTATTTAAGCGGCAAACGAACAGATAAGATTGCTTCCCTGGAAAGGGTGAAGTTTAGCGATGAAGGCCGGGAGCGGGAATTAGCACTATTCAAAAAGGCGGCATTGAGCATGGGGACGGTCTTTGAGGTCTCCGCCTATGTTGCAGACAAATATAAAGCCGAAAAAGCATTCGGTGACGTATTCAAAGAGATTAACAGGCTTGATTACCTGATGAGCAATTATAAAAAGGAGAGCGAGCTGTCGAAAGTTAATAAAAATGCCGCATCGGAACCGACCGCCTGTGACAACGAGCTTGCCTACGTAATAGAACAATCTCTACAGTACAGTGATATAACAGATGGAGCCTTTGATATTACAATAGGGCCTCTCATGAAGAAGTGGGGATTTTTCAAGGAGCAGGGGAGAATTCCTGGTAAAGAGGAACTGAAATCAGTACTCGAATCTGTTTCTTATAAAAACATTATTATCGGAGAAAAAATAAAAAAGTCGCTCTTCCGGGACCCGAGTGTCGTAAAGACTATATCTTTCATGAATTCCGGTACTCAGATTGATTTGGGCGGAATTGGAAAGGGTTATGCGGTTGACATGGCAACCAGGGTACTTAAAGGAAACGGAATAAATTCCGCACTCATAAATTTTGCAGGAAATATTTCCGCTTATGGGGCGCCGCCTGGAAAAGATTCATGGGTTATAGGCCTGCAGCACCCACGCAAGAGTGAGGGATTTCTCGGCACATTTGAGATTAGAGATAAAGCCGTATCTACTTCCGGTGACTACGAGAAATTCTTTACTATTGATGGCGAGCGGTATTCTCACATAATCGATCCAAGGACCGGCAATCCCGTTAAGGGTATTGTAAGCGTAACAATAGTTACAGACAGTGCTACCAGGGCAGACGCACTCTCTACAGGAATATTTGTCCTTGGATTGGAGAAAGGCATGGACTTAATTGAAAAGCTGGCAGATGTTGAAGGTATTATTATTTATGAAGATGCCGATTCTAGATTATTTACCAAAACCTCCAGTGGAATGCAGGCACTTTTCAGAAGAAACATTAAAGACTCCCCGGAAGGAATAGAATCAGACGTAATTATGTCGGGTAGTTAGGGTTTCCAAAATGTTGGAAAGGATTGAAAGTTTTTTGTAGCGCTTGTTATGTTATGATTCCTTTGTTGTTGACTTTACTTGCCGTGTTAAATCAACAACAGTCGCTTTAGCCTCTTTTTCTTTTGTACACAATCCCTTAGCTAACTTCTCAATGTTGTAAC
>JBHHYW010000509.1:0-2498 GCA_046757745.1 Candidatus Scalindua sp. | reverse complement strand
CGCTTCATCACAATCGCCTTGTAATTGCACACCTCGTCACAGCAAAAGCATCCAATACATTTGTCCTCGTCAACTATCACCCTGCCATCAGGAGCGGACATCGCTTTAGCCGGACAATTCCTGATACACTCATAACATCTTGTACAATTCGGCTCATATATTGAAGATACAGATGAACAGCTATTGTCAAACATCTTTGCAAGCAGGAAATTTGGAATATAGTTGGATGCAAAATCCTGTGCAGAACTGGAAGGCTTCTTAAAATCTGAGACTGTCACCTTGCAGATGTCCTCACCCACTATATTAATATTATTCATTATTGCAGTACCCAGCTTTCTTTCATGGGCGTACTTGATTATAGGTACTTTCATGGGGTCAAAGCCGATTATTGTACTGGCCACAGCATCTAACGCAACACCATCGAAGCCGGCAAGAATTAATCCTACCTTTCTCGGATCTCCGGCGTTAGGGCCGTTACCTTCCATCCCGATAACAGCGTCCATTATTGTGATGTGAGGCTGCACCATCTCGAAGACATCTACCAATGCCTGTGCCATTAATCTGTTCTTTGGCGCCAGCAGATGTACGTTCTTCTTTCCATTTGCAGGAATGGAGCCGAACATATTCTTAATCGCACCCGTGTATCTTGTCAGCCCGTGTGTTTTCAGCTTCGGGACAGACACCACGACGTCTACTGATTTCACAGTCTTTGCAATCTTAAACACTTTTAAGATTGACGCATTGTTATTTGTTATATCAAGCGCTTCGTCCTTGTCAAAGTTTACGATAATGGCCCCAGTGTCTTCTGCTATCTTGTCTATTTGTGTAATCCTGAAAGCCTTATCTGTTGAACCTGTCCTGAGGCTACCGCAAGAGTCTCCAATATAGACCTCGCACCCATAATTATCTTGAAATATTTCAACAAGCGCCCTGATGACGGCAGGGTGTGTATTAACCGCCCTTTCCGGTCCCAACGAGGCGGAAAGAAGGTTCAGTTTCAGCAACACCTTCATCCCCGGCCTTACAATGGTTTCAATGTTGCCTATCAGGTTCAGGCATCTTTTAGTAGCAGCACTGACTCTTTCTAATTCATAATCATCACAACGTGAGATTGCAATCGTTGTCATATTTTATACCTTGAGAAAATTATTACCTAAATTGAGCGATTTTGTAGCCGCAACCTTGAGGTTGCGTAACTTACGTAAACCCATCAAGTGATGAATAACGCAGGCTAAAGCCAGCGGCTACAACGGCATGTAATATTAAATCGCTCAATTTAGATATAAATAACTATTCTAGAATCCTCCCGAAAGGGAGGTATTGCCCTGCTTCCCCAGACAAACAACGCCGAGGACTTTTCACAGGTCGTGCCTGTCGCCTAAGGACGACCCTGTAGGCCGCTCACAGATCCGACTCTGTCGGGAGGCAGATCCGCCTGGGCGGAGAATCCAGATTTCCACTGAAGTGTGGAACTGTACCTGAAATGAATAATGGTAGCCAGTTCACGTGATTTCTCTTACCATTTCTTCAAGCGGTTTTCGAAAAGTTGGTTCAGGAATAGTCTCCGGGTAGCCCAGTGGTGTTAAAACCAGGGGTTCCATATTATCAGGTATATTTAAGACTTCCCTTACTACTTCCGGTTTAAAAGCTGCTATCCAGCAAGTACCAAGCCCTTCTGCAGAAGCAGCAAGTATTAAATGATCCATTGCTATTGCTACATCAACATCAACGTATCCCTTCCCATCATTTCTCTTCCATGCATTATCAGGCAATGCACATGCACATACAATTACAGGAGCCGTAAAAAACCATTCCTGTGAATAGGCGTCTTTTAGTTTTTGCTTGGTTTCTCCATCTTTAACTATGATAAGAGAGAATGGTTGCCTGTTTGCGGCAGTTGGTGCAAGCCTTGCGGCATTCAGGATTCGACTAAGTTTGCTGTCTTCCACAGGATCTTTTTTATAAGCCCTTATGCTTCTCCTTTTGCTTATTACTTCATAAAACTCCATTTTAGCTGCTCCTTTATATTTGTACCTGAAATGCTCGCTTTAGACGAAAAAGACTTTAAAATGTTGCCACGTGCCAGTTATTTCTCGTGGTAAATCTTATCAAATCTGAATTTCTTTGACAAGAAAATTGTATGTTGATAGTATTACTTACAGAATATTTTAGTGTATATGTGAATTGGCTGAACAGGTCGGCTTTATGTAAGCATAGGAACGGAAAAATGCGAGTCATAGTTGCGAAAACGGCAGGCTTTTGCATGGGTGTGCGCAAGGCTATGGACAATGTCCTTGATGCTGCAAATAAAAGGAAGAGAGATGATGGCGCTGTCTACACAGAAGGGCCGCTAATACATAACCCTCAAGTACTTGAAAAACTGGAGAAAAAGGGGATAAGCACTCTCAATGAAAATACTGACCTTACCAAAAGTACGGTAGTCATAAGGGCACATGGTATTACACCCAAAAGAAGGCGGGAGCTTGAAGCATCTGGAG
>JBHHYW010000508.1:0-2513 GCA_046757745.1 Candidatus Scalindua sp. | reverse complement strand
TCAATGTTGTATTGTATCGTTGTTGAATAAAACCCTAAAGGGTAAATTCCTCTGTCGGAGTTAAGGTCGTGCCTGAGGCAGATCCGCCTGAGGCGTGACTTCAGCCTTTTATTATCTAATGTAAATTCCATAAAAGTCGCCGAAGGCCTAATTTAATGTTTAGGAATTTCAATGTTTCAAGAGTTAATGAAAATGGTCACCAAATATACGTTCCATAACGGTATTTGGGTCAAGGTTTTTAATTTTTGGTTTAATTTCATTGAAAAGATAAACGTTTCCCTGTTTGTCCGTGTATTCAACAGGTATTATAAAGCCAATGTGGCAGACATCACACTCTTCTTTAACAGGGCAGACAGGATCACCGGCATTTTGAGTGTACAGAAGGCGTACCTCTCTTGGTGAGAGATGGAACTCTCCTGCCTGTGCGAGTACGCAGACAGGTAATGGCAATGAGTACACCTGACAAGAGTGGGTTGTTTCTTTTTTGTAACTATTCAGAGTATTTCAAAATGCCGCCAGTGTGATCACATAAAATCCGGCAATTCACCTCGAAATAATATCTCTAAAGCCTGGCTTGATTTTACCCCTTGTTTTCGACAAGTTGAAATGTAGCTACGAATACGGCAGAAGATCTTTGCTCCTTGCATAGAACGAAAACATCCCGATATCTTCTGCTGAACTTTTGTCATCCTGATATCATTTTCACCCAGATTATTCGTAAAGGGAACAATGATATCATCCATAAACCTTAGTACGTCATCCTTATATTTTAGTAATCGCTCCAGAAGATTCCTGGCTTTTGTTCTTTTCACCGGACCTCTTTTGCCTTTTCGGTTTGTCATATCGGGCGCAGGACATTCTGCGTCTGCTTTTTGTAATACCATGATATACTTTTGTTGATATTTCTCAGACTCACTGCTTGTTAACAAACCTCCCGCATTGTTCACTGCATGACAAATCTCTTCAAGCAGTGTTCTCGTATCTCTGGCCCACTGATGATTCTCGTCTTCCCACACCCCTGTCAATTCTCGTAAGTGGTGAGCATTACAAAGTGCATGAACACAGTCATACGTGTAATAAGGCTTCCAATGATCATGACAAAGAGTCCCCATAAATTGAGGTAATATACCAATTGCATTCATCGCTTCTGTTCCCCGTCTTTTATGGGGGAAAAAGTATGTCCATAATCCATTGGAGGCGCTATGCAGCCAATGCCCATCTCCATTAATATTAATGCCTGTTTCATCGACATGGAGTAATGCCGAGTCGGCAAGCTTGACTTTAACTTTTTCCTCGAAATCCTCCAACAAGCCGTAGGCTTCTTGATTAAAGTTGTAAATAGAACCGGCGCTTACCGGTATCTGAAGTTGATTACAAAAATAATCCTGTATCCTGTTATAAGGAATTAGTTGATACTGCGACATATATACTGAATGCGCTTTCAGGTCAACTCCATATTGCACTGCCTTTGTTACTCCTTCGGGAAAAGACGCAACAAACCGCTTCCCATTACTGTCCTCAAGAATCTGCGCTTGGTATTCTGTTACAACCCTTGAAATCTTAATGTCAAATACCTGCCGTGATTCATAACCCACTTCTCTATATTTCCCCTGTGGGAGCTTTCTCCGATCAAGCTTGATGACTTCAATCTTATCGGGATCATCAACCTTTTGAAGTGTTACTCCCTCATGACCTTTTTGACCGCCTGCCTTCTTACCATCCTTTACCTTGCGTATTTTCTTACGATTCGGATCCTTTGATGGCGGCTTGCTACTATTACGACTGTTCACGTTCAAGCGGCTAACCAACAATGTCACCAGCAATACAAGCAACTCAACCATAGACCGCATTGTTGGTGACAATTCTTTCTCTTCGACGAGAAGAGCTTTTGCTTTTTCGAGCGTTGAGTCAATATTGATATTGTTTATCGTCAATGGATAACACCTGTATGAATAGCTTCAAATTACTAATAGAAGATATTATACCACAGGTTTTTTTGCCCATTTTTTACGCCCTATAATCCGCTTTAAGACACGAAAAAAAATTCACAGCACACAGGTACTCTTTGGGTATTTAATGGCCCGGAATGACCAATGATGGCCACTGTACTGCGAAATACAACAACTTGCATTTAGTAAAAAAATTTTACAAATTCGTGACAAAAACCTTGTCAAGCAAATTCTTGAATATTTTAGATTATTTTCGCTGAATAGTTACATTAACATAAAATATAGAGGAAGGAAGTTTCTGATAGTTGCAGTGTACAAGCGGCATTTCAATTGAGGAAGGATTTGCTTTCATAAGGAGGCAATAAAATGTATTCAATATCTCAAAAAGGACAATTGGTTTTAAAGTCTATTTTTCATCTTCTGTTAAACTGTACGCTTATAATTAAGCCCCCGGACGGAGTTGAAACTGAAGTAATAAGTGAACGTTGTTACAGTGACAGCAGGAAATCAGGCGAACAGAGGGCAGATGAGAGAATAGATATTGCACTACCCATAGCACTGCCT
>JBHHYW010000507.1:0-2521 GCA_046757745.1 Candidatus Scalindua sp. | reverse complement strand
GCGTCCAGTATCCTGCCAAGTTCTTGTGGCGGAAAACTATTTAAATCATTTGGCGTTATTATCCCGAGTTTTTGCAGTACCTTATCAATAAACCGCAAATCAATATCCTGAAATTCTCTGGCAGTAAAATGGCCGAAAAACAATCTTCTTACTCTATTTGCGTAGGTCCAGTTCCAACCCTCTTCTTTATTGTCACCAAACCTTGGGATAGGAATTTCATTTAGAATGTATTTACCACCTACCTTATTATCAAATGGCAGTATTGCTATTTTTCTGGGAGGGTTTTTGTAAAATTTATCTGAAACGGTAAAATCTTTATCCCCGGGATCAAGCTGATAAACTCTATCCACAAAGGTTTTCTTGCCATAATCTTCCTTTCCTTCTTCCTCTAAAAAGAAGCGTTCATTTCCTGTGGTTCTCCTTTTGACACCGAAACACCCGGTCAACAGAAACAGCATGTTTAATGCAATTAAGAAAGACAAAAATGTTTTCATATAAGACATAAAGTTTCCCACATTTAATCTTTTATTCATTCTAACTCTAATTTCGTTACTTTACTATATTTTTAATAACTTTACAATATCAATATTTATTAATCTGGATTTCAGTAATCCCCGGACGGCATATAAATAATAGCAATTTCGCAACATTTACAATCCCTTAAATACTTCTCAATACCCTTGATGATCAACAGACGCCTCAATCCTCCCACCCTTTTTGAGCAAGAATTTACCCCCTTTCCATGTTATTTTATTTCCTAAAAAACTCGCACACCATATTATAAAACTCACAATGTCATTAATCGGCAAAAATAAAAGTGTCGTTTTCTTGTCTTTTGTAAATTTATGGCTGATTATTGATGTAGAAATTATTCTAACACTTAGAAATATAACAAACAGAATAACTGGCAATACTTGTACAGTGCCTTTTTCAGTAGGAGAACAAGAAGTTAATATAAGATATGCCAGTGAAGATACTATTCCAAATTTGAAGAACGCAGAAAAGAAATAACCGACTGGCCTACAGGATCTTATGGTTTTTGCCCATCTCAGTTGGTGTTTGAAAAAGTTAATAATGCCACCATTGTCCGGCACCACATCCACAATATAATTAGACAGACGGAGCCTGTACCCTGCCTCATATACTTTTCTGCCAAGATGGAAATCTTCTGCAAGATAATCGGATAACTCATTAAATCCCCCAATGTCATCAAGAATCTTTCTCTTTGTCACAATAGTAACGCCAAAAGCATAACTTAGATCCTCGAATTTCCGTGCCAGCATAATTGATGGAAGAAAATCATGATTAATAGAGACCGACTCCATCATAGATGTAAAATTATTCATGACATTCGCCCTATATACACAGGTTACCAGTCCTGTATCTTTATCACAAAACGGCAAAACTACTTCTTTTAAATAATCTCCGTTCACTCTGGTATCACTGTCATTCATCAGTATTATGTCATACTTCGCCTTCTTATACATATTGTTCAAGTTATTAATCTTTGGATTAATCCCTATTTGATCACTACAAATTACAAGTTCAATATCTTTCTGCGGAAACGTTTGAATGACTTTTCTTACCACATCTATTGCGGGGTCATGACTATCTCTTACTCCAAAGACAACCTGATAGGCAGGGTAATCCTGTATACAGTAACTTAAAAAATTATCGTATATTCCGTCTTCTATACCATTTATTGGTTTTAAAATGGATATCGGCGGTAAATAATTATCGTCTCCCTCAACTTTCTTATTAAAAAAAGAAACTGTGCAATAAAGAGAAAATACGTAGTAAGTGATCGAGACTATTGTGCATGTTATTAAGAATATTTCCAAGGTAGCCATTAACGATTTCTTTATGAGTACTTAGCTTATCGTATTTTGGTTAACGCACGGATGGTGTATTAACCTCCAGATATTATAATTCTTGTGAAGTAAAACATATTTACCATATTTATAATTTGTTAAAAGATGCCACCGGGCCTATTTGGGAACCTTTTCCCAGTCTGCAAGAAAATTCTTCAGTCCTTCATCGGTCAATGGATGTTTTACAATATTATTGAATACCGCAAATGGTATTGTAGCTATATCAGCGCCCATAAGAGCGGCGTCTCTTACATGTAACGGATTCCGAATACTAGCAACAATTATCTCAGTCTCAAAACCATAATTATCATAGATAGTTCTAATCTCATCAATAACCTCCATTCCCGTATGTCCTTTATCATCCAGCCTGCCGACAAACGGGCTGATATAAGTACCCCCGGCCTTTGCTGCGAGCAAGGCCTGATTTGATGAGAAGCACAGGGTGACGTTTACCTTTATTCCTTCTGAAGTTAAGGCCTTTACTGCCTTAAGGCCATCCTTTATAAGCGGTACCTTGACGACTATGTTATCAGCTATTTTTGCCAACTCTCTTCCTTCTTTAATTATTCCGTCAGTATCTACACTAACTACTTCAGCGCTTACCGGACCTTTTACAATTGAACATATCTCCTCTATGGTTTCCTTAAAAG
>JBHHYW010000506.1:0-2534 GCA_046757745.1 Candidatus Scalindua sp. | reverse complement strand
TACTGGCAGGGTCTAGGGCGGAACATGGTTCGTCCATTAGAATTACCTCTGGTTCGATAGCCAGAGCCCTGGCAATGCACAATCTTTGTTGCTGACCACCGGAGAGTTGCATAGCGGATGTATGAAGGCGATCTTTAACTTCTTTTAATAGACCACAATCTTCCAGGCTTCTTTCTACTACCTCGGGAATCTTCTTTTTATCTTTGATACCATTTATACGCAGGCCGTAAGCAACATTATCGTATATCGACTTTGGGAAAGGGTTTGGCCTTTGGAATACCATTCCTATCTTTCGCCTGATCTCTGTTACATCAGTATCAGGGGCATAAATATCCTTTTCATCAAATAATATTTGACCCGTAATCTTTGATTCAGGTATGAGTTCGTTCAATCTATTTATACACCTTAACAGACTGGACTTACCACAACCGGATGGGCCAATGATTGCCGTAATCTTATTTTCTGCTATTTCGAGGTTTATCTTTTTTAAAATCTGTTTTTCACCATAAGTTAAACTCATATCTTTGATTATAATATTGTTCATGTGTTTTTGGTAAAAGAAAAAAGTAAGTATACAAATCCCCCTTAGTCCCCCTTTTATAAAGGGGGAGATAGGGGGATTTATTTAACTTACGCTTGGAATTTCTTTCTCAATTTAAACCTTAGAAATATCGCTGTAAAATTCATGATCAGAACCAATACAATGAGTACTAATGCAGTACCATATGCCAATGGCCTGACCTGTTCGATGGCATGGTGTTGAGTAGATAAGATGTATAAATGGTAGGGTAGAGCCATAAATTGATCAAAAACTGAATCTGGCAGGCTGGGAAGGAAAAAGACAACTCCTGTGAAGAGTATTGGCGCTGTTTCTCCTGCAGCCCTTGAAAGACCCAGAATACTACCAGTTAAAATTCCAGGAAGAGCATATGGTAAGACATTGGAACGTATGCTCTGCCATTTTGTTGCCCCTAATGCTAGAGCGCCTTCTCTATATGATTGAGGAACTGTTTTAAGGGCTTCTTCAGATGTCGCTATGATCCAGGGTAGTGTCAATAATCCTAGCGTAAGTCCTGAAGAAAGTACAGAACTTCCAAAATTTAATCCTTGAACAAAGATTGCTACGCCAAATAAACCATAGACAATAGAAGGCACTCCTGCCAGGTTCCTGATTGCGGCTCGAATTATGCGCGTAAGCGTTCCCTCTTCTGCATATTCACTTAAATAAATAGCTGCTGATACACCCAAAGGGATTGAGAAAAAAGTGGTTATAATTGTTACGAATATTGTTCCAATAATTGCCGGAAATATTCCCCCCCGTGTCATTCCTTCTTTGGGAAAATCTATTAAGAATTCCCAACTGATTACGCCCAATCCGTGGAAAGCAATATTGAAAATAATGGTACACAATATTAATATAACAAGGACAGCAGAAAATCCAAGTATGGTAAAGCCTATTATCTCTTCAAATCTCTTTAGCTTCATATTTTTTAAATTACATATCAGTAGTAGCGGAAACCTTCAGGTTTCCACGTTCATGGTTTAGCGGGTAAAAATGATTACGTGAGCGTTGACATTCATCCCATGGTGAGTGGAGGTCTAAAGACCTCCGCTACATTTTACACAACATAAAATGAAAATTCCTGTGCTATTGAGTTCTATATTTTGCCGTTACAAGTTCTGCAATTAGATTAACAGAAAAACTCATCAAGAAAAGGATTGTGCCAACTGCGAATATTGCATAATAGTGGGTTGTGCCATAAGGTACTTCTCCAAGTTCAATTGCTATGGTAGCCGTCATTGTCCTTATAGAATCAAAAAAATTATGAGGCATTGCGGGAGCATTGCCTGTTGCCATTAAGACGGTCATTGTTTCACCTATTGCTCTACCTATCCCTAGCATAATAGAGGCTACAATCCCGGAAACTGCAGCCGGGAGTGTCACACGGATTATGGTTGTCCAACGATTTGCCCCAAGTGCATAGGAAGCTTCCTTATAATCTTTAGGGACAGCCCGGATGGCATCTTCCGAGATGCTTATAATGGTGGGTAGAGACATAACGGCCAGAAGGATAGATCCATTAATTGCATTCAGACCGCTTGTAAGGTTGAATACTTTAGCAATAAGAGGTCCCACAAATATAATACCTAAGAAACCTATTACGACAGATGGAACGGCTGCAAGAATCTCTAGAATTGGTTTTAGTATTTCCTGAGTTCTGGGGCCAGCCACCTCGGTGATATAAGCAGCGGTCCCAATACCCAGGGGTACTGCAATTATCAGTGAACCAATAATTACCATTACAGTACTCATAACCATAGATAAAATCCCATAAGAAGGCTCTCCATATGCAGTAGGGTTCCACACAGTGCTAAAGAAAAAGTCGAAAGCGCTTACATCTTTGAACATCTTTATTCCGTTAAAAAGAAGCATCAAGAAAATTCCTAAAAGAATAACTATTGCTGATATGGCTGTTAAAAAGAAAAAAAAGTGTATTGCCTTCTCGTTAAACTTTATCAATTTCATAGTTTAG
>JBHHYW010000505.1:0-2547 GCA_046757745.1 Candidatus Scalindua sp. | reverse complement strand
TCTATTAGCCAAATAAGCGGTTGGATAGATGAAGATGAAAGGAAACTATTGTGAAACGTTTAACGACCTTTCATATCAAGAACCTTCAGTCGTAGTTCTGTAAGGAATTTTTCCTTCTCTCAATATCCATGGAAAAAGAGGATTATTTATAGTAGCTATAGCTTTAAAATCATCATGTTGAAAATGATCGTCGGCTGAATATATTTCGGATATGATCCCGTGTAAAGGTAATGCAACAAGATAATCATAAATATGTATGTTGGATGCAAGACTTTTATAAAAACAGTCTTTCACATTATCAATGGCAATTTCAACCCTGAGAAATTTTTCTGACATGAAGCTATCATAAAGTTCTTTTCGTTTCTCTTTTTTTACATTAGCCTTGCGCAATAGTCAGGGTTATGTCAAAGTCTAACCTAACTATTTACTCAAATAAAAGTTAAAAAATATTATGGACATTTTCCTCAAATTTTATTACGCTAAGGAAAATGAGCCATATAACAAAAACAACCACCGATATACCAAACATACTTCGTAGTATAGAAGTACGGCCTATCTTCCGACACGAACAAAGTTACTGGGATAGGCTAATGCATCAATACCATTATCTTGGCTTCAAAGCGCTAATAGGCGAATCGATTCGTTACATAGCAACATATCAAAGAAATTGGCTCGCCTTGTTGGGCTGGTCATCAGCAGCGTTAAAGTGCACTGTTCGTGATCAATGGATCGGTTGGCCTTGTGTACTCAAGACACAGCGGCTTAACCTCCTGGCAAACAATACACGTTTTCTGATATTACCACACATACACGTTTCTAATCTTGCATCCCGAATCCTTGCACTTAATCTTAAAAGATTGTCCGATGATTGGCAGAGAATCCATGGCCACCCTGTTTTAATTGCCGAGACATTCGTTGATCCTCGTTATTACAGAGGGACATGCTA
The DNA here is from genome assembly GCA_046757745.1 of Candidatus Scalindua sp. Lineage (GTDB taxonomy): Bacteria > Planctomycetota > Brocadiia > Brocadiales > Scalinduaceae > Scalindua. The sequence goes on along the minus strand of JBHHYW010000505.1, from coordinate 1,601 downwards.
TAAAGCCGCCGGATGGACATTCCTTGGTTATACCAGCGGTTACTCTAAACGCTACAACCATTATATACACAATGGCAATCCGAAAATGGTCTTTGTTCGTCTACTTTGCAAAGATGCAAAAACTCATCTGAAATCTCCCTATCTTAAATTTACCAAGGAGGTAAAAACTATGAAACTATCTAAAAAAGATACCGATGAACTCATAAAACTATTATCAGAAATTCCGGAGCCACGTATGCCAAGAGGCATACGCCATAGAAAGCTGTCTATTATCGCTATTTCTATCTGTGCAATTATAAGCAACGCAAGAAGTTTTGCCGCAATTGCCGAATGGGCGCAAAGATGTTCTCAAAACATGCTCCTGCGTCTCAGGTGCCGCTACAATAAAAAGACAAAAAGATACGAACCTCCAAGCGAACCTACTATCAGACGGTTCTTGCAAAAACTCGACCCTGCTCCAGTAGATAAATCTTTATACGCATGGATTCAATCCCTTGCACCGAACAACTCGCCGGTTGGAGTTGACGGAAAAACCCTTAAGGGCGCAAAAAAAGAAGACGGTCGCAAAGTCCATTTGCTTTCGGCGTTCCTTCACGAACAAGGAACCGTCCTTGCCCAGTGTGAAGTTGAAAGCAAGACCAATGAAATTCCTATGGTACCGGTATTGTTAGAGAATATAGACATGCAGGGCAGAGCTGTCACCCTGGATGCAATGCATACACAAAAACAGACCGCGCGTTACCTTGTTGAGGACAAACATGCCGATTACCTATTCATTGTCAAAGAAAACCAGAAGTCTTTATTGAAAGACATTAAAGACCTTAATATGGTCTCTTTTCCCCCCTCAACACCAAACAACCGATAAAGGTCACGGACGTATCGAAATCAGGCAGATATGGACTTCCACAGATTTAAACGAGTACCTTGACTTCCCTTATGTTAAGCAGGTCTTTTGCATTCGCAGAGACTTTACCTACATTAAAACCGGAAAGATCTCCGAAGAAACCGTTTATGGTATTACAAGCATTGAAAAAGAAAAAGCTGCTCCTGACCGTTTGCTCGATTTAAATCGTGGTCATTGGAGTATCGAAAACCGTCTTCATTATGTCAGAGATGTTACCTTTGATGAAGATCGCTCTCAGATACGCTCTAAAAATGCTCCAAAAATTATGGCTACGTTTAGAAATTTTGCTATAAGCTTATTCCGATCCATCAATCTTAACAACATTGCAAAAGCACTAAGAACTTTCGCCGCTAAGCCTCTCTCTGCTTTATCTCTTATCGGCCTTTAATAATTCATCCCGCTCAGCGTGATTCGTACTTTGGCATATTGTCTTGGATTAATCCATACAATAACAGAAGCGGTGTTTACTTTTTCTGACTAATTAGGCATCTCCTCCTTTGCTTACTTACTATCTCCTTCCCTGTATGTCGGCAGACAGGCACTTTTCCTACGATTTTTTCTCTTTTTTTTACTTACTCAAAAGGATAATAAAACTTTGACGTTACCCTGAGTATTCATATTTCTCACTTGTTTTTTCATGTCCGTTTACGTTAATATATAAAGTTTGAATTTTTCAGACGTTGATATTTGGTAATAT
>JBHHYW010000504.1:0-2548 GCA_046757745.1 Candidatus Scalindua sp. | reverse complement strand
TTGTCGATTATTTGTCTCACAAAACACATTAGTTGTCAATCCTTAAATCCTCCTTTTATTCTCCTATTTCCTGAAGAGAGTTTAGGGGGATTTAAAAAATAAAATGGGCTTTGTAAACTTGTAGACGAATCATAATTCATCAGTAAAAACTACTTGACGATACATTATATTTCTTTTAATATTAATAATATAAGTTACATTTACAATTTTTATAATAGGCGGTAAATAAAATGGCAAAAGTCAGATGTCCGGGTAGTATGAAAACCATGGTACCTGAACCACTTGAAAGAAAGTGCCCGGAATGCGGCAGTATGATAGAGATATGGAGCGACGAGGAGAAGGCCGACTGTAAATGCGGCGCAACTGTATTTAAAGACGCTGCACCCACATGTGTTGTATGGTGTAGCGCTGCAGAAGAATGCCTGGGTGATATTTTTGATGTTAAAAAAATGAAGGAAGATGCCAAGAAGAAAGCGGCTGCAGAGGGAAACCCCGAGTTTGTTTCTCAGGTAGGAGACAAAATCAAGAAAGAGAAAGATAAAGAGTGCGCTGAGATAAAAGAGAAAGCGAAGAAAGAAAAAGATTCAAACGGCTAGAAAATTAGAAAATAGGGACACATCCAATACTGTTCGGCACGGAGTTTGAGTATAATTCAAATTTAGTGATTACCTTTTTACCATATCGATTATTACTATATTTACACTCCACAAACCATCTCCCATACCATACCAAAAATTGTTTTCTGTATTTTTACTCACTTCTTATATCACATTACTTCACAAAAGAAAATTGTGAAAATATTTTTTAATGCCGTAAGTTGCAAACTTTCATAACTTACGCCATATTAGCATGTTACATGATATTTTGTTGTTGTTTTCTTCTCCTGTTCTTATTATCAATTACACCTGTGAATCACTCAGAAACCAAAAACAAGAGCAAAAATATCAAGGAACAAGACATACAAAAGCTTTCTATCCTGCGCTCTTTCAAACCACTTCTCAAAAGACTTCACGTCCATGCCGATTGTTTCAATCGGAAACTACACTATGATCAATACGTAAGCCTTACGTTACTATATTTCATTAATCCTATTCTTACCGCATTACGGTCAATACAACAGGCCAGTACTTTAAAGAATGTCCAGGATAAACTCGGTATCAAAAGAACCAGCCCATGGGAAGCCTCTCGGCTGCAAGACAAGTATTTGACCATGAACTCCTTATTCAAAGAAAGAGCTCATTTGTTATCCGTCTACAGGATAATACAAGTTACGAAATCATGGAAGAACATCAACTTAGTGACTCAGGCCGTGAAGCAGGAGTCGAGTTTGACCGAACTGTCCGACTTGGGTGTAAACAAAAACGCGACATCCTCTCAATGCCCATAAGGATTATACAAGTTCATTATTTTGATGAACGAGTACTCTCAGGGGATTTCTCACCTTTGAAAGTTTCGTGGGAGTGGTATGCCTTCATTTCTCCATCTCATTTACACATTAGTATCCACTTGTATTTTCATTACCAATTAGTACAATAATTTCTCTGTGTCTTATCTATTGAACTACTTTATCAAACTCCGTGCCGAACAGTATTGGATGTGTCCCTATTTTACCCAAGAGGCAGACCCCTCTTTCGAGAGGCTGATCATGTTTATGAAACTAATGATAGCTAAATTATAAAGTTGTTTGATTTGTTCCCCATCCCTATATACATGAGGACAAGCATTAAACTGTTTTCTTTAAGGATATCCAATTCCAAAGATTATTGTTCTCAGCCGCATACCATACAATTTTAATATATATTGACAATGACTATGGAATATGAGAAAAGTGATTCTAAAGTGAATGGGTAGGATATAAATGCGATTTATAAAAGCGTACATAGATGGATACGGAAAGTTTCATAACCTGAATTTTATTTTTGAACCCGGGTTTAATCTTTTCTTCGGCCCAAACGAAGCAGGCAAGACGACAATGATGTCCTTCCTCAAGACAATATTCTTTGGCTTTCCGGGAAAAAAGAATGCCTCTGACCGTTATGAACCTCTGGCAGGGGGACTCCATGGCGGAAGACTGGAACTGGAAACAACAGATAAAAAGAAATTCTCCATATCTCTCAAGTCAGGTCGAACACTGACGGGTGAGATAATTGTTCTCAATGGAGACGGATCAGAATTATCCGGTGAAGGTGCAAGGAAAACCTTGCAGAACCTTCTTCATGGTGTCAGTGAAAATATATACAAGACTGTGTTTGCATTCAGCCTGACAGAACTGCAACAGCTGGAGTTACTGGAAAACGACGAGATAAATGCACATATCTATTCAGCAGGCACAGGAGTTGGAGATGTTATTCTGCCGGATATATTAAAGAGAGTCGAGGAGGAGAAAAATAAAATATATAAAAATAGCGGGACCGCTCAAGTTGTTCCCAGAATAACAAAAGAACTCGAAAGGGTCAGGTCTGAAATATCCGATATAAAAAAGGACCTGGAAAGATATAAATCAACAATTACAGAGATTGAAACCCTGAGACAGGTACAAACAGAACTG
>JBHHYW010000503.1:0-2552 GCA_046757745.1 Candidatus Scalindua sp. | reverse complement strand
TAAAAAGCCCTCTTGATTTCTAAATCAAACTTTTGTAAGCGCTCATAAGCTGCTGCGTAATCTCTCCCGGAGACGCCTTTCCAATCTTATTATCTTCAATCCTTGAAACCGGCATTATCTCCATCAATGAGTTGGTAATAAATACCTCTTCTGCTTTGATTAATGTCTCTATCTCGAAACATTCTTCTCTGGCAGAAATACCACTGTTCTTGCAAATTTCAAGTACCGTTTTCCTTGTTATCCCCGGCAATATGTTCGTATCAAGTGAAGGGGTAACAACGCTCCCATCCTTGACCATGAAAATGTTACTTACAATACACTCGGCTACATATCCATCTGTATTGAGGACAATTGAATCATGTGCAGACTTATCTTTTGCCTCTTCCTTCAACAGAATGCTTGTCAGCAGGTTAGTTGTCTTGTGACTGTAGATCGGACTCGTCGTACTCCTCCTGTGCCCGGAAACAGCCAGTGACATGCCCTCTTCATACAACTTCTTTTCATAAGGCGTGAATGGCTTGACCTGTATCAGGATCGTCGGCCTGAGATTATCACTCATTTGAAGCGTACTGCCGCCTTCACCCCTTGAGAGTGTAATCCTGATATAAGCATCCTGAACACTGTTTTTCTCAAGCAGTTTCGTTATGCTCTCACTAATCTCTGCATTTGAATATACGGAAGTAATCTTGAGTTTCTCTGCAGAACAACGCATACGCTCCAGATGTTCGGTAAGTTTGAATGGTTCTCCCTTGTAAGAACGAAGCGTCTCAAAGATGCCATCACCGTAAAGGAATCCTCTATCTCCTGATGAAATACATCTCTCTCTATCAGGAATTATTTTACCATTAAGAAAAATATATTTTGCTTTCTGTGTCACTTTTAATTCCCCCTTAAAAAAGGGGGATGAAGGGGGTTGTAAAATCCTGTCAAAAATTGAAAAATCACAGAAACCCTATTCAAGCGTCTCTATTAATGCCCTGGCTTTATGCAGTGTTTCTTCATACTCGCCCTCAGGGTTTGAGTCAGCAACAATCCCGCCGCCAACCTGAAAGTAGATATGATCATCTTTTACCAGAAATGTTCTTATGGCAATGTTCAAGTCGATATTTCCATTAAAGCTCAAATATCCCATTGCGCCTGTGTATACACTGCGCTTGGTGGGTTCTAATTCATCGATGATCTGCATAGCCCTTACTTTGGGAGCGCCGGTTATTGAACCTCCCGGAAATGTGGCCTTTAATAAGTCGATAGAATCATACCGCGAATGAAGCTCCCCTTCGATGGTTGCAACAAGGTGATAGACGGTAGGGTGTTCTTCCAGTTCTTTCTTCTCAGTTACCTTGACTGTATTATATTTACACACTCTTCCAAGGTCGTTCCGTTCGAGGTCTACAATCATTGCCAGTTCAGCATCGTCCTTCTCGCTTGAGAGTAATTCCTCCTTCATTTTTGCATTTATATTTTTATCTTTATATCTGGGACGGGTGCCCTTGATCGGTTTTGATTGAATATTTCGCACTATATTACCACTATGTTTGTCGGTACTGGCTAATGTGCTTCGCAGTGATAAGAACCTTTCCGGAGATGAACTGATTACATATTTATTATCAAACCTCAAATAACTTGAAAATGGCGCCGGATTTATCCTTCTTAATCTCTTATATATTTCGTAAGGTGATGTCTCTATCTGAGTTTGAAATCTCTGCGAAAGATTTACCTGATAAATATCACCTGCATTGATATATTGTTTTGCGCATTCCACAGCCCTTAAATAGTCTTCTTTGGAAAAATTACTTATTATCTTTCGCTTTATCATGCTCCCGCTAAACCTCGGTTCTTCTTCGTGAGGTATATTCCATCTATTACTAATCATTCTTAATACCTGATCAATTCTTTTCTCTGTACTTTTACTGGAATACGGATTAATATCTACGGACATTAAGTAGCACTTGTTCTTGAGGTGGTCAAAACCGATAACTGTATCATAAAAGCTGAAGCACATTTCCGGGAATTCAATGTCATCGATTGTTGTATCAGGGAGTTTTTCTATGAAGTGACATAGATCATAAGCAAAGTATCCAACGGCGCCGCATGTAAATGGAATAGAATCAAAACTGTCATCTAGATGGAATTTGCTCAACAAGGTTTTTAGTTCATCAAGCGGATTTCCGACTTTCCTGGTAATATTATGACGGCTTTGCGTCAATATATTATTTCCTTTCGACATAACGGTAAGAAAGGGATCATGCCCAATAAATGAGTGTCTTCCTGTCTCTTCGTTTTTAGCAGCGCTATCAAGGAAAAAGCTTTTCTGGTGTGCCTGAGTATATTGAAATATCTTCAACAAGTCGGTGCCAGGGTCTAATTCCCTGACGATGAATTTCTTTTTCGGTCTGCTTATAAAGTTTGCCATAAGATAATTTTCTGATTAAAAATATTGTAGTATATAATATGTTATTAATATAATATATAAGCTTTAAGTCAAGAATTTTTCAAATTTTGTCAAGGCAAATAGAAAATGTCAGGTTTTTGACAAATTAAAAATGTCAGTA
>JBHHYW010000502.1:0-2553 GCA_046757745.1 Candidatus Scalindua sp. | reverse complement strand
AGGCATCACATTTATTTTCAATAGAATGACACTGTGCACAGCCGGCAACCTCAGGCTGAGGCTTATTGATCTGCCACCCCGCTTCGACTACGTCCGGATGAAAGGCCCTCGCATGAGCGGGATGCCCTGATTCCTTTTCAGATTTAAACTGTTTAACCTGTTTGGCATGACACCCTTTGGTTCCGCATGTATCCGAAGTCGGCATAAAAAGCTTCTGGTGGTCATTACCATGACATTTATCACAGGTTACTATTGCACCACTGTGTTCGCTTGCCTTCCAGTCAAGAACAATCCCCGGTGTTACCTGTTGGTGGCATGTAATGCAATCTGTTCCTTCAAAATTACCTGGAATCATGTTGTCTGGTTCATAATAATGTTCCGGATCCCACCATCTGTACATCTCGATAGGTTTCCAGAATTTGCCCCATTTCCCCTCGCCATTCGCAAGCTTTCCAAGTTCTCCATCTGCATGCACATTGACTGATGAAAATAATCCAAAAGATACCAGTGTAAACACAAAGAAAAATATGAAGATTTTCTTTTTTGTACTCATCACTATTACTCCTTTCTTAATCTATCTTTTTGTACACTTAATAAATTAAAATCACAATCGGAAGACGTATTGCTGACATTACCTTCGCATAGTGGGTTGAGTTTCGCCATTTACATTTTATTTTTTGAAATCTTAAACACAGGTATCGTAATCTATCCTAATTGCATAATTGCATAATTGCTGAAATAGTTCATAAACAGGTCAGGAACGGTAAATTATCCCGCTAAATCTACTATTTCACATGGGATTTGTAAAGAAATAAATGTACCTTAGATATGAATATTGAAGCTGGTGAAAAACGGAGGATTTAAAAAACAAATAGAGGTTATAACATCTCAGACTTCGACGTGAGCAGATTCGGCAAACTCGCCACCCTGATGCATTCGGCTGGGCTCATCTGAATGCCTCTATCGAGGAGCTTCTCAGTCGAACGATTTACCACTTGAAATTTGATACGTGAAATGTTAAAGAAAGCCTATCCTTTGTCGCTTGTAGATGATATAAGACATCTTACCTATTTACTTTTTCAGATAATAAGAGAAAATAAGTAGTTTTCTAAAAGGATGAGTTTAAAAATTCAATAAAATATGGGTTTCTTTAAATAGCCAACCATCACCCATATAATGAATCTTTCTTACTTTAAGGATTTAATGGGTATAAAAGCTTACGGGTAGGAGACAATTATGGAAACTACGAAACAGGATAGATGTAATACTTCTGAGACAGGTGAAAACATGTGTTTTACCTTTTCTCGCAGGCATTTTCTCTCTCTGGCTGGCTGGGGCATGTTTTTTGCTGTAATATTGGGATTTCTGTCACAAATTTTTGGATATAAAGGTTTCTTTTATCCCAGGGTACTTTTTGAACCTTCACTGAGATTTACAGTGGGAGAACCTGATACTTTTCCACAAATTTCGGTTACTAAATTAAAGTCAAGGAGGGTGTTTATTGTACGCAGTGGCAACATCTTTCAGGCTATTTCCGTGGTATGCACACATCTGGGCTGTGCAGTTGAATTTTCAAAAGCCAAGAATATTTTTGAGTGTCCGTGTCATGGAAGTAAATATTATAGAACCGGTGTAAACTTTGCCGGCCCTGCACCAAAACCTTTAGCCCATTTTGAAATGTCTGTTGATCACAGCGGCAGACTGGTTGTAGATAAAAGCAAAACTGTATCTACAGAAACTGAGTTGATTGTCTAAAAAGGGATTTATGGAACAAACAACTATCCCGACACAAGTCGAAAGGGTGCAACTCGATTCTGACTGGTTACAGCAAAATATTCGTTGCCAGCATCGTTGTCCTGCACACATGGACGTACCAGGTTACATACGTCTGATTAATCAAGGCAAATACCTGGAATCGTATAGATTAATGCTGAAAACAAATCCATTTTCTGCCGTTTGTGGATATATATGCGCACGCCCGTGTGAATCGATGTGTAAACGTGGCGACTTTGACAAGCCGGTGGCAATTGACAATTTAAAGAGATTTGTCACAGACCATATTTATAAAAACAAAATAAAAGTCCCGCCTCCAAATATAAAACGAAGAGAGGAAAAAGTTGCCATAATTGGAGCCGGCCCTGCCGGATTAACGGCCGCTAACAACCTTGCAGGCATGGGGTACAATGTAACTGTTTTTGAAAAGGAATCTGTGGCAGGCGGAATGATGATGTGGGCAATCCCATCATATAGGCTCCCTCGTGAGCAGATTATGTTTGATGTAAATAATATTCAGGCAAGGGGTGTTAAGATAAGGACAAACACCCATATTGGAAGCCCGGGAATGATGATTTCTGATATATTCAAAGAGGGATATAAAGCTGTATTTATTGCTGTAGGGGCTCAAAAGGTCAGAAAACTCGGTATTCCAGGGGAAGATGGAGAGGGTGTTCTGGACTGCCTTGACTTTTTGAAACAAGTGAGTCTCGGCGTTTTTAAAGGTCTGGGAAAGAAGGTGGTGGTAGTTGGTGGTGGAAACGTTGCAATGGATACTGC
>JBHHYW010000501.1:0-2556 GCA_046757745.1 Candidatus Scalindua sp. | reverse complement strand
AACTCCGAACTTTTCACTCCGAAGATACATTCAGCAGTTTGAGCATTTCTTCAGTATCTGTCGTAGGCATCTTGCAAGCGTAGTCAAGACATACATATGCAGTGGCCTTGCCGTCGAGGCTCGATTGATACTCTGTAAATTTAGCAAGACGGATAATATCCGGTTCTTCCTGATCAGATGGCCTTAGGAGAACGACCTTGTTGGGTATAAAGTGTTTTCTGAGAGAGCCTAACATCTCCTTTGTGTCCTTTGCCTGCGGGTTGCCGACTATGACAATCTCGTAAGATGGGCCTATTCCAAAACCGAGACCAACCATCATCTGTGTATAACCGGAAGGCACACTCTTCACATCTTCGGAAAAGGCGAGCATTATCTTGTTTGCCTTATCTTCAAGATCAGAGTCTGCAGTTATTCGTGCCAGTCTGAGCAAGTTTAAAACTGCTACAGAATTTCCGGAAGGTATGGCGCCATCATAAATCTCTTTCTGCCGGACTATCAGTTCTTCCGCATCATCTGCGGTAAAATAAAAACCTCCGTTTTGTTCATCCCAGAAATGTTTTATCATTTCATTATTCAGGTCAAGCGCTGTCTGGAGGTGATGTACATCAAAGGTTGTCTCATAGAATTCCAGTAGCCCCCAGATCAGGAAGGCGTAATCATCTACATTGGCAAGTATTGCAGCGTGTCCATCCCTGTAACGGTGAAGAATTCTTCCATCCTGTCTGCGCATATCCGTAAGAATGAAGTCCGCTGCACGCTTTGCAGCATCAGCATACTCCGGCTCATTGCATACCTGAGCGCCTTTTGCCAGAGCGGCTATCATTAACCCATTCCAGTCTGTTAATATTTTGTCATCTTTGTGCGGATGGATTCTTTTATTGCGGGCTGTGAATAGTTTTTGCCGGGCGGATTCTACACGCTCTTTGAGTTCATCCACAGATGTCTTGTTCTTGAACGCAATCTCTGTTAGAGTTTTCCCCATGTGCAGGATATTAGCGCCTGTATTCCTACCGGATGCCTCGTCGCTGAAATTCCCTGATTTTTTAATGTTAAACACATTTATAAACAGGTCTGCCTCTTTCCCTTTCAGAATTTGTCGAATTTCGTTTTCTGTCCAGACATAAAACTTTCCTTCCACTCCCTCGCTGTCGGCGTCCTCGGCTGAATAAAACCCGCCTTTCGTGTCGGTCATATCTCTCAGGACGTAAGTAAAGATCTCCTTTGCGGTTTCTCTTAATTCTTTCTTTCCTGTCGCCTGATACGCCTCTATATACGCCATTGCCAGCATAGCCTGATCATACAGCATCTTTTCAAAGTGCGGTACTAGCCAATGGGAATCTGTAGAATATCTATGGAACCCGAATCCTACGTGGTCATATATACCACCTTCCTGCATGGATTGAAGGGTTTTTACCACCATCCTTAAGGCCTTCTCGTCATCCGTACTCTGCCAGTATCGCAGTAAGAAGAGAAGGTTCTGGGAGCTTGGGAACTTCGGTGCATTGCCGAAGCCACCGTACTGTTCACTGAATCGACCGGAGAGTTGTTTATACGCCGTCTTTAAGGTGGACTTGTCAAGTTCATCCCCTGTGGAGCCCTTAGAAAGTTGATTAAGCCTGGCCGTAATCTGATCAGCGGATTTCAGGATATCGGCGTGTTGTGTGTTCCATACCTCTTTTATGCGTGGTATTAAATCCAGCATACCAATTCGCCCCTGGCGGCTTTCCTTCGGGAGATATGTGCCTGCATAAAAGGGTTTTTTATCGGGCGTCATGAGGATAGTAAGCGGCCACCCGCCGCTGCCAGTCATCATCTGGCAGACACGCATATAAATATTGTCTATGTCCGGGCGTTCTTCTCTGTCGACCTTAATGCAGACAAATACCTCATTCAGTAATCTGGCAACCTCCGGGTCTTCGAAAGACTCATGTGCCATTACGTGACACCAGTGACATGTCGAATAACCAATAGAAAGGAAAATTGGCTTATTGTCTCTTCTGGCTTTCCCAAAGGCTTCCGGCCCCCAGGCATACCAGTCTACGGGGTTCTCTGCATGCTGTAGTAAATAAGGGCTTTTTTCGTGTATGAGCCTGTTAAGGTTTTTCTTAATATCGCTGTTTGCGGATTTATGTTTCATATTTTTTACCTCAGAATTTGAGGATAGAGACCTCATATTCCCTGTAAATAATGTTATTAAAATAATTACAAATAATGTCGTTGAAAATGCTCTTTGCATTTGAATCACCTTTCTATTTCCAAATTGAGCGATTTAAGTAGCCGCAACCGTTCGGCTAAGCTCACGCCGATGCCTTAAGGTTGCGTAACGTACGTGAAATTACCACATACCCATCAAATGATGAAGAACGCAGGCTACCCGCCTGAATGACGAAGTCGGGCAGGAAGCCCTCGGCTACCAAAATTATACCAAATAAATTGCTCAATTTAGTATTTGTTATAAAACAGTATATCGTCAATCTTTCTTTTAGGTACATGAAGTGTACCTGTTTCGTCTTTCCAATATTTAACAGAGTCCTTCATTTCCTCTATTTGTGGAGA
>JBHHYW010000500.1:0-2559 GCA_046757745.1 Candidatus Scalindua sp. | reverse complement strand
ATTTATTCTCGCTCAGGTCAGCAACACTTGCAGCGCCATTAGGGTGAAAAGAGGCAACACCTGAAGATCCGATTATGAGCATTAAAACCAGGATAATAAAACCCGGTGCAAAGCAAATACTACTCAAGAATATTGCCGAACATAAGACACCAGATACAACAAAAAAATGTTTCTTATCAAACCTGTCACCGAGAAAACCAAACATCGGCTGTAAGATCGAGCCAAATACAGCTAACACTGTAGGTAATAAAGATACCTGAGTTATTGTTAAATGAAGATATGTTTGAAAGTAGGACAAAAGAGGAATTAGGAAACCGGCATAGAAGTCATTAAAGAGGTGGGCAAACGTCAACAGTATTATTGTTGTAGATAAAAATCTACCATTGTTTTTTGTCATTCATTCTTCTCGTTTCCAAGCTCTACTTTTTTGCCCATCTTGCAATCGCTATTAGAACAACTCATGGTTTGTCTCCTTTTTGAACCATTTGTTTTAAAGACGTCTAACGATTTTAATCAGGTGTACTGCTTTTGGTCGTCACCTGAATTAATGTGTTCGGCATTTTAGTTGTTGGTTTCTTTATACCTGACAGATGCCAAACACAACAAAATATGAAAAACTCTGTCTGAAATGTTCACTTGAAAAGTAGCGGCAGGGTTTATGCCATGGCAAACATCATTTCTTAAGTTCCACCCACGTTGATCCGTAAGTAATATTCTGAAGTAAAGGGATGTATCTTCCCCAAAAACATTTATGATTTTCTGATCTCTAAGTAGTTCATCGAGAGTTTTCAAATGCATTCCACCGCCACGAGACGGCTTTAGAACAGAACCGCCTGTATTCTCTACAAGTTTTCGGAATGCACCTTCTATTTGAGGAATTAACAGGTGGATTGCAGCTAAATGATTATTTTTCAGGTAAGCATCTATGCCGTCAAAGATTATTGCTTTTTTATCTTCATCAAAGACTGGTGATTGATAAAAATAATCAATAATTTTTTCGGGAGTTAATTTGAACCTAACAACCAGTTCTTCAATAACACATCTCAAAAAACCAGCCGACATGCTCATGTTTTGGGAAGTCAGGTGAACAATATTGCCAATCATATCATCTTCAAGTGATCCTATAAAAGCAATCGGTCTTCCTTGGTGATCTTGGATTTGTCGAGAAGCTAGAAATGAAATAGGTGCTCTTTTAGCAAGGTCTTTGAGTTGGTTCTCAACTTGATCTTTTTTAGGTATATAGTGAATTGCAATCCTCGCAAAGGTAGTTTCTAGGTTATTATCAATTATTGAATTGATATATTCTTGTATCTCCTTGTGAGAAATTTTCATTTCATGGGAAATTGGTTTCATTTCTTCATTAACTTTTGGCCCAATTTCCTTTAACTTGATAGTAATCCTTTCTGCTTCTTCTCGCATTCCATAATCAAGATAAACCGAGTGCACTCGTTGTAACCAACTTGATACTTGGAGAGCAGAAGCATCTTCGCTTACTACTTCAAAGGCTGTTCCAAATTTTAAAAGAACACGTTCAATATTATCTTTTTGATTAATTGATCTATAATACTCTGCAAGTCTCAGAGCAGCAGCCTCTGCAGCCCAAGGTTCAAGGTTATTTTTATCGGTAGTGTCAGATAATTTAGTAAGCCTATTTTCTAAATCTTGGATAATTTTCTGTTTTATTTCATTGGAAATTGGGATTTTTTTGTTTTTCAACAATAAATCAAAACTGAAACCCCATAATCCTGGCTTTTTATCATCCGAAATATTGTCCTCATACTGGATTATAGTATCTCTCAATTTCACAATTCTTTCGGAATCATTAATTGAAAGAGCAACAAAGAGTGCTCTTTCAAGCTTTTTGATAACGTCAGTTTCATATTTATGGCAATTTTGTGTGGCTATCACAGTGGTACTGTCAACAATGGTATGAGCTATTGTAAAATGAGGTGATTTTTCTGTAATAATTTTTGAAAAATCCCAAACCAAGTCAGCATATCTTAGCTTTAAAATTGGATTTCCTGCTTTTCTTGATCTTTCTTCCCAGTAATCTAATATCTCAGATGTAACCAATTTAATACTTGGAGATTCTGTCGAAGTTCCATCTTCATTACTCCACACCATCATGGGTCCGTAATAAGTGCCCCAACTCGTTTCTTTATCTTGATAGTTGTGGACAAATTCGAATGCCATAGATTCTGCTAGCCATTGCGGAGGAATTTCTTTTTTGTTTTTTTCTTTAATATATGAATTGATCGCCCTACTGATTTCATGCTCTGCGAAGGGTTCAGAAAGCAAATTAAGACCGTCAATAATCTTGGATATTGGCTTTTCTGGATTTGACATTATCTTTTCTCTATTGCTGCCTGACTGTTAGAATAGATGGAAAGCAAGAGGGGGTGGTGCAGACTTTTCATCAAATACACAGTATCAATGTATTAAAAATTAAAACAACAATCTATCTCAAACCCATCAACGATCTTACTTCATCCATCGTTTCTTCTGCCATTTTTTTACATTTTTCAGCACCTGTATGAAGGACGTCAATGACACTGTCAG
>JBHHYW010000499.1:0-2567 GCA_046757745.1 Candidatus Scalindua sp. | reverse complement strand
TACACCCGGATAGAGCAAATAAGGGCGCCGATGAAACAGTCAGCACAGTTAAATCCGTCATGGAAGCTGTTGATGTGCCTCTTATCATATGGGGTTGTGAAAATGATGAGAGGGACAACGAAATCATGCCAAAGGTTAGTGAGGCCACAAAGGGAGAAAGATGTCTCATTGGAGGCGCTACACAGGAAAATTACAAAATAATTACTGCCGTATGTCTTGCAGATGGACACAACCTGATAACACAAGCGCCTGTAGACATAAACATTGGGAAACAAATCAACATCCTGGTAACCGACCTAGGATTTCCTACCGACAGGATTGTAATGTTTCAGACCACTGGCGCTCTTGGTTATGGTATTGAGTACTGCTACTCAATCCATGAAAGAGTGAGGATTGCAGCATTGTCCGGAGACCACCAGATGGCAACTCCGGTTATCTGTGATGTTGGTCACGAATCATGGCGTGCAAAAGAAGCAAAAGCCAGTGACAGCGAAGCTCCTCAATGGGGGTCTTTTGCTGACAGGGGAAGCATGTGGGAAGCAATTACAGCCGTAACATTGATACAATCCGGTGTTGACATAATCAGGATGAATCACCCTGAAGCTGTTTCTATCGTAAAAGAACATATCGAAAAACTTACCTAGAAGGAGAAAAAGAGAATGATAACCATAGCGGAAAGAATTAATGGAATGTTTCTGGATGTAAAAAGAGCAATCAAAGAAAAGGACGCTTCTGTAATTCATGAATTAGCAAAGAAACAAACTGAAGCCGGAGCAACGTACCTGGACATAAATGTTGGCACGGCAGCGGCAGACCAGCATGATGCCATGAGATGGCTTGTTGAGGCAACACAGGAGGCAGTTAAGACGCCCCTGGCTATTGACAGCCAAAAATTAGACGTAGTCAAGGCTGGACTTGAAGTGGCTAAAAATGAAGTAATGATAAACTCTTCACAAGGTGAACCGGAAGACCTCGATACATACATACCGCTTGCACAGGAACACAATGCGGCATTAATTTGTCTGACCATGAACAAGGACGGTGTCCCCCAGAACGTGGATACACGCGTAGAGATTGCGGCCACAATTGTCAGTAAGGTTATGGAACATGGTATGGACATGGGTAAGGTTTTTATTGATCCGATCATTTTGCCGGTGAATGTTGACCAGAAGCAGCCTGGTTATATGCTGGAAGTATTCAACCAGATAAAACTCCTTTCTGACCCCCAACCGCATATAACGGTTGGTTTAAGTAACTTCTCACAGGGGACAAAAGAAAAATCATTATTGAACCGAACCATGTTGATAATGGCCATAGCAGCAGGCATGGACACCGCACTGATGGATGTCATGGATCAAGACTTGATGGATGCGGGAATATGCGCAGAAATGATTCTGAATAAACAGATTTACAGTGATTCATTCCTTAAGGCAGCCAGATCATAAACTCAAAATCTTCTGTGAATGACAGCCGCATGCAAGAAACTGATAATTCACCCTTGTTTCGACAGGTTCAACATGGTGAGTATATCGAACCATAGTCACTTCTTTTAGCCAAGAGGATTATTTTTTGTCATATTCAGATACCGGTTCTGTACTATGAAATGCAATGAAATTAACGTTAGAGTAAGATACCAGGAAACAGATCAGATGGGCATAGTGTATTACTCTAACTACTTTGTTTATTTTGAAATGGGCAGGATAGAATTCCTGCGAAATCACGGAATCTCATACGCAGAGATTGAGAAGGAGGATATTTTCCTGGCTGTAGCCGAAGCGCATTGTAAATACAGAGCGCCTGCAATGTTTGATGACCTACTTGTCATAAAAACGTGTTTATCAAAGATGAAACATGCAAGAATTGAATTTTGTTATGAGATCAGACGTAATAATGAAGAAAAACTGATTGCAGAAGGCTTCACCCTCCTTGCATGTCTGGATATAAACAGAAAACCGATAGCAATACCGGAAAGGATCAAAAAAGAGCTTACTTATCAAGTTTGAAGCGCCTTAAATGCCTAATGTTAAGGATTTTTAATTATTTAACTTTAAATCACTTCACACAAAATCATTTGCGAAGATTTTTCTTTCTGCTTCCATAATTCTCCATTTCTACTCTTTTGGATAATCAATAAAATCTATGCTATCGCCTATACAGAGTTTTCTTGCTGCCATGTAAATTTTCTTTTTAGACTTATTTTCTGAAACAAGTTTTACCACAACACTTCTTGATCGTTGTTACTGGGCATTGAATTAAAACGTTCTGCTATTTTTGAAGCATCATACAACGTAATAGGTGCCGTTGATAAAATCACATGTTTGCCCAGTAATTTGTGGTTGCTGTCTACAATCTTGCTTTTCTTGTTTTCCTCATTTTTCACCACTTTCTTGTTTCCCTTTGTTCAATGTAATTTTAGCTGTGATTATCACAGTTTTTTTATACTGATCTATATATTTCCCACCCATTTCCTTATGAAAGATTGGAAATTCTGTTTACAAGTATACTTTGTCGAATATACTACTTAATCATATTTGCTTCGGTGATCAACAAAAATTTTCAGGATTTCA
>JBHHYW010000498.1:0-2581 GCA_046757745.1 Candidatus Scalindua sp. | reverse complement strand
TATTAAATACCATATTTATCCTTTTATTCCGTCTAATATTTCTTAAATCATCTTAATCTGCGGTTATCTGTGTCCGGAATGAATAAGCAAAGTTGATTGTTTTGCAACAGAAAATGCATTCATATGCAACAGCCGTTTTGTTTTGCATGAAATGTTTTTGTAAATTCAACAATATAGACTCTGGATTCCTTGTGAAAAGTCCTCAGCGCCTTTTGTCCGGGGAAGTAAGGTTACCTCCATTTCGGGAGGAATCCAAAAACTACCTACCGATGGTTCCGGATCCTTGCCTGAAAGACGTTGTAAAATAAGGCCGCTGAGGATGGCAGGAACTGCAGGAGGGAGAAAAAAGACAAACGAAGTATTTATTCTCTGTTTTTTCTGCCTGCCCGTCCGGCAGGCGGGCTTTCCTCAGCGGTTATAATTTGAATCTTCTTAATCTCAGGGAATTAGTAACCACAGACACTGAGCTGAATGCCATGGCGCCTGCCGCAATCATGGGGTTAAGGAAGCCAAGTGCGGCAATGGGTATTGCAAGTACGTTGTAACCGAATGCCCAGAAAAGGTTCTGTTTGATTATGTTCATCGTCTGTCTGCTCAGTTTCAGCGCTTCACATGCCCTTAAGATGTCACCCTTAACGAGCGTGATATTTGCAGCCTCCATTGCAATCTCGGTAGCAGTTCCTATGGCAAAGCTGACATCTGCAGTGGCAAGAGCAGGTGCATCGTTTATCCCGTCTCCAATCATCCCGACAATCTTACCGCTTTGCTGAATCTTCTTTATCTCATCACATTTATCTGCAGGTTTGAGATTTGACTTCACAGTCATTATGCCCATTTCTTTACCAACCGATTCAGCAACTACCTCATTATCACCGGTGAGCATAACGACCTCAACACCCACATCATTGATTTTTTGTATAGCATCCTTTGATGTTTCTCTCACTACGTCTCCAATGCCAATGACGGTTTCAGCCTTATTATCAACAGCCAGAAAGGCGATGGTCTTGCCTTCATTTTTGATTTCCATAGCCTTCTGTTTTAATCCTGATACGTCAATACTGTTTTCTGTCATTAATTTATCACTGCCGATTAAAACAGTTGATCCATTATAAATCGCTCTGACTCCCATGCCGGCAATAGCCTTGAAATCTTTTACATCTTCCAGGTCGATACCCTGATCTTTGACATAGTGTGTTATCGCCATCCCTATGGGGTGTTCAGAGTGTTGTTCGCAACTTCCTATTATGTGTAAAATATCCAAACTGTTTTTATTATCCGTTTCAGCAGTTTCTTTTTCATCATTAATATTAAACAGATCCGTAACCCTGGGCTTGCCTTCGGTTATTGTGCCTGTTTTGTCCAATACAAGTGTATCAATCTTATGTGCGAGTTCCAGGCTTGTGGCATCTTTGATCAGTATCCCTGCTTCCGCTGCCCTGCCGGTGCCCACCATTACGGCGGTGGGTGTGGCAAGTCCCAATGCACATGGACATGCAATTACCAACACAGCAACTGCAGGGATAAGGGCCTCACTAAATTGATAGCCTGCCAGTATCCACCCCCCCAGTGTTAACAGGGCGATGACAATAACTGTCTGAACAAATACCCCGGAAACCTTATCTGCCAGCCGTTGAACAGGAGCCTTCGAGCCCTGGGCATCTTCAACAAGCTTTGCTATATGAGCCAGCACCGTATTTGCTCCGATGTTTTCAGCCGTCATGTAGATAAGGCCGGTTGTGTTTACAGTGCCACCGAAAACCTTATCACCTTCCTCCCTATTAAGTGGCATACTTTCTCCTGTTAACATTGATTCATCAATAGAAGTCCATCCCTCTGTTATTACGCCATCAACCGGTATCTTCTCACCGGGCCTGATTACGAGTCTTTCTCCGACCTGTACTTCAATTACCGGGACTCTTTTTTCTGTACCATCCCTTACTACCCTGGCCATCTTCGGCTGTAAATCCATTAGTTTCCTGATTGCTTCACCGGCTTTACTCTTCGCCTTTGTCTCGAAGAATCTGCCAAGCAGGATCAACGTGATTATTATTGAAGCAGATTCAAAATAAAGACTGCTTCCTCCTTTTATCAGGGTTATCACACTAAAACCGTAGGCGGCGCCCGCACCAAATGCAATCAGGGAGTCCATTCCTATTGACCAGTGCTTAACCTGTTTGAGTGCATTCTTGAAAAAAACAATACCCGGCCAGAAGATTACTGCAGTAGTTAAAATGAATTGGGAAAGGTCAGAGAACTTGAAATGAATCATAAACATACTTATTGTGAAGACGGGCACGCTCAATATTGCTGAAACCAGGAACCTCTTCCACTCTGATTGTGCAATCTCTCGTTCAGATATAGCAGGGGTTTCTTCCTTAACAATACCATAGCCCAGCCCTTCAATGATCTTATAGATTTCTTGAGCAGGAGCACGACCAGTAACCGTGGCTTTCCTTGTTGCAAAATTAACTATTGATTCACTGACACCATTGGTGTTACCAATGGCATCCTCTATTCTTTTTGCACACGAGGCACAGGACATTCCCGTTATTTCTACTGTAAGATTTTTTGTTTTTGACAT
>JBHHYW010000497.1:0-2584 GCA_046757745.1 Candidatus Scalindua sp. | reverse complement strand
CAACTGAAATTACCTTTATGGCCCTTTCCATATTCGCATTTGCAACATCTATAATTCCTTCCGCAGCCTTTACAGGAGTCATACCCAATTTCTTTGCAAGGGCTTTCATACATTTGGACACTATGTAGGTTTCAAGCTTCATCCTTCCACCAAGAAAGTGTTCAGAGCTGATTCTTCCCAGAAACAGATTAGCATCAGTAACTGTTATTTTCTCCCCCTTGCCATAACAGACAGGCCCCGGATCTGCACCTGCGCTTTCCGGCCCTACCCTGAGAGCGCCGCCGGGATCAATGTAAGCGAGAGACCCGCCTCCTGCTCCTACTGTATTCATGTCAATAACAGGTATTTTTATGGGCATACCGCTGACAACTGTCTGTGTAGTAAGACGAATATCACCATCACATAGAGAAACATCTGTAGAAGTTCCGCCCATGTCAAATGATATAATCTTCTTTATACCGGCAAGCTTTGCTGCTTCTAACGCCCCGATTACACCTCCTGCAGGGCCTGAGAGAATGCAGTTAACCGCCTTTCCTTTAGCATTCCCGGTAGAAACACTACCACCATTAGACTGCATTATACTTATATTGTTTGTCCCCAGACCGTCTTCCAGTGAGGTTATATATCTCGACATAACAGGTGAAACGTATGCATTAACTACAGTAGTACTAAACCTCTCATATTCACGATATTCAGGTAATATCCTGCAGGAAGCAGAGACATGTATCCCTGATTGCTGCAGCTCATTCATCACTGCCTCTTCATTTGCAGGGTTTTTGTAAGAAAAAAGGAAACACACTGCAGCAGACTCTATCCCCTGTCTTCTTAATTTAGTACTAATCTTCTTTAAATCACTCTTCTTTATCCCGGACACGACTTCACCCGTTGCAGCAACACTCTCCATTACTCCCCATCTAAGTGCTTGTGATATCAGAGGTGATTCACGGCAAATGAAGAGATCGTAAAGCGAACTTCTTGTCTGTCGACCAATTTCAATCACGTCCTCATATCCATTCGTGGTAATCAAGGCAACCTTTGCCCCTTTTCTCTCAAGTAGTGTGTTTGTTGCAACGGTGGAACCGTGAACTATGCACGTTTGATTTCTTGACACACCAAGGGATCTGATCCCATCAAAAACGGCCTCGGCAGGATTGTGCGGTGTGGATAAAACTTTTTGTACCTTTAATTCATTTCCGCCAAACAGTACAAAGTCTGTAAAAGTACCTCCAATATCAACCCCTAATACTATCAATACCGATTCTCCAGATTAATTTTTATTTTGCCGCCCTGGTTTCTTGTAACAATACTAATTCTTGTACCTGGACATCACATGAAATCTTGTAACTATACCTACAAGCTTCTTCTTGTCATCTTCAGCAACCACAGGCAAGCATTCCTGTTCTCCCACCTTCATCTGATTGTAAACTTCCAATAGATCTGTATTGAGCGTAAGCGTGTATTGATTACTCGAAACCAGATCACCTGCAAGCAAGTGTTTTTGTGCCGCCTCGTCCAGTAATGTTTTACTAATCTGTGGCAAGTCTATCATTCCAGCAAACTCTCCGTTTCCATTCAGCACCGGGAATGCGTCTGCATTAGTTGTTCGCATCAGATGTAATATCTCATGAAATGGAGTTAGCAACTGTATGGTTATACAGTTGCTAACCATAACGTCAGCAGTCTGTAATTTCCTCAGGATTGCCCTGTCTTTACCAATTTCCACAGATTCTCCTCTCCTAAAGAGCTTTAAGGTATAGATTGAACCACTTTCAATCTTCTTGGCTACTATTTTACTGATAACGCAACTTATCATAATCGGCAATATGATTTCATAATCGCCTGTCATCTCCACCAGTATAAGGATTGCCTGAATAGGTGCATGCGTTGTTCCTGCTACAACTGCAGACATTCCAACCAGTGCATATGCCCCAGGTGAAGCTATATCAAAATATGAAATTTCCTGAACACAAATTCCGAATACCCCCCCCAATCGCAGCTCCCATGAACAGCGATGGAGCAAAGACACCTCCGGAACCACCGGCTCCAATGGTAACCGATGTCATAACTATTCTGAGAACACACAAGAGTGCCAGTATAATTATACCGATTTGGCCGGGATTGTTTAGAATACCTTCAATAATTCCATACCCCACTCCATGTATTTCAGGACGGAACATACCTGCAAATCCCAGTAAAAGCCCTACCAGGGCGGCCAGTACTAAAATAAATGTGTCGTTAAACAATTTTAATTTTCCGGCGACATGAATTATCTTAATTCTGGCCTTGTTTTCTTTTATCATATTTTAATAATGAATCTTTTTCTTTCGTAAATTTATAAATAATTCGGTTATCTTGAATCGCCACTATTTACGTTCCATCAAAGTTACTTCCAACAGTCATCTGCTTCCCAGCCAAACAACTATTTAAATATGGAAAAGATTTTCTTAAACGTACCGTTATTAATATTTGAAAGGAGTTTCTCCATGTTAGCCTTCAACTTTTCTTCATTAGAAACCTTCATGGTTATCCTGATCTCATCTCCTTCAAAATATCTGGAGTGGTTAACACGAACATCATTATCCAG
>JBHHYW010000496.1:0-2589 GCA_046757745.1 Candidatus Scalindua sp. | reverse complement strand
CTGTATAGGGTTGAATGGACTCATAATCTTTCTCGCAGATACCATAGTTTCCTATCAGGGGGTAGGTCATATTTACGATCTGTCCCTTGTAAGAAGGATCTGTAAGTATTTCCTGATACCCGGTTATACTGGTGTTAAATACGATTTCACCTGATGTTTCCCCCTCTGCGCCAAAGGAAATACCCTCAAATATCTTTCCGTCAGAGAGAGCGAGAATGGCTTTTTTCGTTTTCATAGTAATTGTAACAACCTTAAAATATAATGGTTTGAAACATCTATTTTTAGATAGTACTTGTTAGTTACTTAACTGTCAAGTTGGAGTATTTTTTCGCTTGACAGTAATTATGCGTTTGCTATCATAACTTAATACGTAGAATGGTACTTAGGAAAAGAATTGATTGTTTTGTTGTAAATGTAAGCTGGAATAAAGTAACTTTGTTGTAGCAAAAACCTCGGTGATTCAGTATGAACTGAATCACCAGGCAGTCATTTTTCTAGTATATTGTAATCTACGAATTACAAAAGGAATCACTCTATGCACAATAAGAACAGGCACTTTACGCTGCCAAACTTAATCAGCTTTGCAAGAATATGTTTCATTCCTCCTTTTGTAATCTGCATAATGCAGGTTCAACATCATGACTTCTACAGGTATATAGCATTAGGCGTATTGCTTATAATAGGTTTAAGCGATATCCTGGATGGTTATCTTGCGCGTAAAAGAGGAGAAACAACAAATTTTGGTAAATACCTTGACCCTATTGCGGATAAGTTAATATTAATAATTGCATGTTTTTTACTTTCTTCAGACAAACTATGGCCTGGGCCCAGATTCCCTCATTGGGTATTAGTAATAATTATCAGTAGAGAACTGTTTTTCTCGTTCGGTGTAATAACGGCCTTTGTCACGGTAAGACGAAGAATTACATGGCAGCCCAGTAAGCTGGGTAAGCTTACGTCGTTTTTGCAGATTACGGCAATTATTGCGGTATTATTGGGAAACCACATCTCATTGGATACATTTTTAATTCTGTGGTGTTTGGTTGCAGGTGTTACTTTGATATCAGCAATAAATTATACTTATATGGGTGTTAGACAGCTTTAAACTTATTTACAGAAGTTATAAACAAGGAAGGTTCACATTATGTTTAATACAATAACAGAGGTTATTGAAGATCTAAAACAGGGCAGGATGGTTATCGTTGTTGACGATGCAAGTCGCGAAAACGAGGGCGACCTGACAATTTTGGCGGAGAAAATTACGCCTGATATTGTAAATTTCATGTTATCGCATGCCAGAGGCATAATTTGTTTAACAATAACTGATGAACGTGCCGAACAAATTGGCCTGACACCAATGGTGACAGACAATACTTCCAACTATCAAACCCCCTTTACGGTTACTATAGATGCAAAAGAGGGTATAACAACAGGTGTTTCTACAAAGGATAGAGTTAAGACCATACTAACGGCTATAGATGATAACTGTAAGCCTAATGACCTGGACAGGCCGGGACATGTCTTTCCGCTCATGGCTCAAAAAGGAGGTGTTCTGGTGCGTGCGGGCCATACAGAAGGTGCTGTTGACCTTGCCCGTCTGGCAGGCATGAGGCCTTCCGCCGTAATATGCGAGATCATGAATGAGGATGGAAGTATGTCAAAGCTTCCTGAACTTACAAGATTTGCAGAAAAACATAATCTGAAAATGTGTACCATTGCTGATATCATTAAATATCGCCATGACCAGGAACGTTTGATAGAAAAACGTGTCTCTGTTAACCTGCCGACTGTATACGGGAAATTTGTATTACATCTTTATCGTTCGTTTATTGATGAATATCTGCACATGGCTTTATGCCTCGGAAACATAGGAAGCATGGATAATACATCCGCCCCGATCCAAACAGAACCGGTTTTAATACGCGTGCATGACGAGTG
The DNA here is from genome assembly GCA_046757745.1 of Candidatus Scalindua sp. Taxonomy (GTDB): domain Bacteria; phylum Planctomycetota; class Brocadiia; order Brocadiales; family Scalinduaceae; genus Scalindua. The sequence goes on along the minus strand of JBHHYW010000496.1, from coordinate 651 downwards.
TTTAACGGGTGATATCTTTGGCTCATTGAGATGTGATTGTGGAGAACAGCTTCATAGTGCGTTAAAGATGATTCAGAGAGAGGGAAGGGGTGTTTTGCTTTACATGCGGCAGGAAGGCAGAGGAATCGGGCTTGAAAATAAACTGCATGCTTATGCACTGCAGGAAGATGGCTTGGACACAGTTGAAGCAAACAAGAAACTGGGTTTCAGCGCGGACAAACGTGATTACGGAATAGGCGCCCAAATACTCAGAGATCTGGGAATATCGAAGATGAAACTCCTCTCAAACAATCCAAAAAAATTTACGGCTCTGGCCGGTTATGGTCTGGAAATTACAGAACGCGTTCCCATAGTTGTCACACCACAAGAAGAAAATGAGGGATATTTGCGCACAAAAAAAGAGAAGCTAGGGCACATCCTTGAAGGTGTGTGATTTCTTTTATGTCTCTAAATTGAGAGATTTAAGTAGCCGCAACCTTCAGGTTGCGCAATTTATGTAAAATTGTCATAAACCCATCAAATGATGAAGAACGTCCGCCCAGGCAGACGGCTACAAAATTTCACCAAATAAATCCCTGGACTTCAAAATTTCGGCGCTGTAAAAAATCGTGGTGATAAAATAATAGGAGGTTTATAGTATCATAAATTTGA
>JBHHYW010000495.1:0-2591 GCA_046757745.1 Candidatus Scalindua sp. | reverse complement strand
CGTTGTCGGAATACCATGAGAAGGATGGTGTGAATTTAGGAGGCGTACGTGTCATAAGTATGTTGCAGGCAAATCCTATAATGCTTCCGGTTGTAAACTTTGTATTTATAGCGGTTTTTGTATGGTCTCCCACTATCATCCCAAGAAAAGTGTGACCGGTATCAATTATTTTATCTAACATTTGCACCTTAACCGTTCCATATGTATTTGTTAGATTACTGTTTACCGTGTCAGCTCCCAGGTTAACCCATGAACCTATATACGAGTCTCCAAGGAAACCATCATGTTGCTTATTGGAATAGCTTTGAATAACCGAATTTACAATCTCCCCGCCTACCTTGCTGACCTTTCCTATGTTTGCCCCTGCCAGGATTCTTGAAAGGGGCTGAATGACGACATTGTCTTCAATGAATACAGGACCTTCAATCACTGAATTCGAAAACATTTTAACATTATTGCCTATGTATATCGGGCCATTTTCCGCATCGAGAACACAACCTGGCTTTATTACAGTATTCTTTCCTGTGAATATTTGAGAATCCTTTATCATGTGAACTCCCTCGTATATTTTTCCCTGTACAAGGCCATCTTTAATGTGTGATGTAAAGTCAGATTTTATCTGCTCTTTATTGATAAAAATCAAATCCCATGGGTATTGTACTAGACTTGCATTTACCTTTTTAATATTAAATTTCTTTTTTAATTCATTTATGAAATCTTGATCTAAAAACTTTTCGGGAGTAAATGCAGGACAGTTTTTCATGAGTAACCTTGCATATACTATTGTATTGTCCATAATTCCGATTTCTTCTTTTCCTGAAACAGAAATTGGTGTAGACATCAAGAGCCTACCGTTTACAAATAAACATCCTTTGTCATTACTTTTTATTTTATTTACACTGTAAGGGTAGCTTTCGCTGACTAAATTATTAAGATATTCTCTGCAGAAAAGATTGATTTCTGTATCCGGGTATTGGAGAACAATTCTATCAAGAAAACTGTACATGCCGCATCGCAGTTCATAAACAGGCCTGTTGTAGGCAAGGGGCAGGAAATTTGGATATGTTCCGTCTTCGAAAATACATATGTTTTTCATTAAACACAGGATACTTTAAGGAGTTTTGCTTGTCAAGGTGAATGGAGTTATATTTTTCTTGTAATAAATATTTGCCATTCTTATAATTAAACAGCGATGAAAAGGAGCTAATTTTAATGCACAGGGAATTAGATGCTTAGACTCCGCTCAGCACGACGTCATTCTCCGCCTAGGCGGACAGGCAAGCGGAGTCAAGGAATTAAAGCTGCCGAAGGAGCTAATTTATGGGTTATAAAGCTTGGTTTCAGTGTTCTTCAAGTTGTGATGAACATTATGAATTAAATGAGATAATATACAATTGTAAAAAGTGTGGGGGGCTGCTGGAGGTACGGCACGATATTGAAAAGCTGAAACATCGTGGTCCTGAATCGTGGATGAGACTTTTTGGCGAGCGCAATAGAAGGACAAAATGGCCGTTCGGGAGTGCCGTTTGGGGAAAGAAAGAAATGGTCTGTCCAAATGTGGAGAATAATAACGTGGTATCTCTCTATGAGGGTGGGAGCAATTTGTTCTGGGCTGAACGTCTTGGTAATATCATTGGCACGGAGGACTTATGGATTAAACAATGTGGTAACTCTCATACAGGATCATTTAAGGATCTCGGTATGACAGTGTTGGTATCTATGGTTAAGCAGATGATATCAGAGGGGAAGGACATAATGGGGGTTGCATGCGCCTCTACCGGTGATACTTCTGCCGCTTTGTCAGCTTATTGTGCTGCCGCAGGGATTCCGGCAATAGTGTTTTTACCAAAGGATAAAGTTTCTACTGCGCAATTAATTCAACCGATTGCCAATGGGGCTTTAACACTTTCACTCGATACTGATTTTGACGGATGCATGGAAATAGTACAGAAAGTTTGCAGCGAGAACAATATTTACCTTGCCAATTCGATGAACTCTCTGAGGATTGAAGGGCAAAAGACCGTTAGTATTGAATTGGTTCAACAACTTGACTGGGAAGTGCCTGACGTAGTCATAATTCCCGGTGGCAATCTAGGGAATGTTAGCGCCCTTGGGAAGGGTTTTCTCTTAATGAAAGAACTGGGCATGATTAACAGGCTTCCAAGGATTGTATGTGTGCAGGCCGCAAAGGCGAATCCGCTATATCAGAGTTATCTGAATGGTTTTAAAGAATTCAAACCGATACGGGCGCAAAAAACACTGGCAAGTGCAATTCAGATAGGGAATCCGGTTAGTTTTAACAAAGCGGTCAAGATATTGAAGATGTTTAACGGTATTGTAGAACAGGCGACAGAAAATGAACTGGCTAACGCTGCTGCATTAGCTGATAGAACCGGTCTTTTTAATTGCCCGCACACAGGAGTTGCGCTAGCAGTGTTATTTAAACTCGTAGAAAGAAATGAGATTAAAAAGGACGAAAGAATTGTAATTATTTCAACTGCACACGGTTTGAAGTTTACAGATTTTAAAGTTAAATATCATGAGAACAAATTAGATGAAGTAGATTCACAGTATGCAAACACACCTATTGA
>JBHHYW010000494.1:0-2604 GCA_046757745.1 Candidatus Scalindua sp. | reverse complement strand
TATGTGATATGAAGTTGCAAATACTCTAAACTGAATAATAGAATGTTATGTACTAAAATCAAGCGATTACCCCTCCCTTTCGGGAAGTCGTGCCAGAGGCAGATTCGCTAAAGCGAACGTCCTCGTCAGCCTTGGCGAGATTTTATAGCTTATTTTGATTAAAATTCTTTCAATAATTTCTTCTTTTTGTAGTCATAGTCCTCGTCCGTTATGAAACCTTCATCTCTCAATTCTAAATACACAGCCAGAATCTCTTTAATGTTTTTCCCTTTTTCACTTTGATCACCTTCTTCCAAAAGCTCTCGTTTCTTATGGTCGTAATCTATATCACTGATGAATCCATCCTCTTTTAGTTTACGAAGGTCATTAAATTTGTCTTTTATACTCTTCTCTTTTTTGCTGCCTAAAATCAATGCCTTTCTAAGCTCGTAATCTTCTTTGGTAATGAGGCCGGTAGTTTCCAGTTCTTTAAGTTCCAGGAGTTGATCTTTAATACTCATTTGCTGTACTACGACAGGCTGGCCACCAGAGACTGTTTGTGTGGCAAGAGGCACGCTTGGACCTTTCTGCTTCTCGTTTGGTATTCCCTTCGTTTCGTGGTTTTCTTTATTAACAAACGCACCTTCTTCTAAATCTATTATTAACCAATTACTATGCCCTGTCTTCAGTCTTTGACCGGCACGAAGACTTATTTTCCAGAATGGATTATTCGTTATACTAAAGGGATCAATAAATACCGGATCTTCTGACTTTACAAATATGGTTTTATCCGCATCTTTTTCTGTCATGTCTTCGTATTGAATCCTTGAAAAAACAACGTTTAATTTGTTATTAGAAATAAATAATCCGAATATAGTAAATACTTCTGATTTAAAAAACCCTTTTCCCTTTGCATAACTTGAATTTACCAATATATATTGTGATGGAGATGCTTTGGTAAAAGCGTCCACCATGTGTGGTGTCAAATTTAATAATTCATTTTCCCGGAAGACATTCTGTTCTTTCCCCCATCCTGTTATGCCCTTTTCTTTAAAATAGATAGAAGAAAGTACACTGGATAAAATATCTTTTTTTAAATATTTTGGATGATCAAGAATTGCCTTTGAGGCACCCTTTGTACTTTTTACTTTTTCAAGTCTTATATATGTCTTGCCTTCATTAAATATATTACTGTTCAGGCCTTGAGACCGTCCCTGCCCCATATTATTTAATAGATCCAGTCCTTTACAACCAACAGTTCCAGACAAAATAACAAATAACAAGAGAGTCCTTATTTTTCTGTGCCACATTTTAATTACTTTTATCCATAAATATTTAAAATTTGTTTAAAAGTTCTTTCTTTTTCAATTCATAATCTTTCCCGGAGATTAAACCTTCATCGCTGAGTACTTTTAATTCTCTTAGTTTTTCCCGTACACCTTGATAATTTTTCTTTTCTTCAATAAAGTTCTTGTTAGTCCTTATTTTTCTTTCAATAGCCTTGCTACGTTCTGATGGAATTGAAACATCATTAATATTGTCACTAATGTTAGCATTGTCAGTGCTGGCAACGCCAAATAAATTACTACTCAAGTCAATAATAAGCCAATTCCGACGTCCCGGTGCAAACCGTTGTCCTCCCATGGGAACAAGGCTCCAGCGAGAGCTTCTCCTTACATCAAAAGGATCTTTAAACTTATCCTTATTGCTTTTTCTAAATGCCCTTCCATCATTAATATTTTTTTTGCTTTGGATTGCACTAAAAACGATGTTGAGGTCGCTATCTGTTATGAACATGCTGAAATAACTTTGACGATCAGACAAAAGTACCTTGTCAGAAGTAGAAAAAACTAAAATATCTTGAGAATCAGTAGCCATTGAGAATGCGCTTATAATAGGGGGTATAATAGTCTGCAACTCTTCCTGCCTGAATAATTTCTTTTTACCTGTGCTGCCCTTGATTAATGATTTCTGCTTATAATAAATGGACGAAAGGATGTTGGCAAGCCCTGATCCCGTAAAGTAGTATGGATGATTAAAGCTTTTCTTTATTACGTTTTCCTGTTCATCAAGTTCTTCTCGTATTTCAACAGACGCATTCGAATCATTGATTGTTGCCCCGACAATGCTGCTTTTCTTATGAATTTTTTTAGGTAGCGAGAGAGAACAGCCAAATGTTAGTGTAGACAACAAGAGTAAAGATACAAATTTTAGAGAAGTATAATGTTTCATAAAAAAATACTCTTCTTTAACAGATTTTGTCAATTGCTTCTGCAAGAGAAGATACCACGGTAATTTTTAGAGATTTTATTCCTGGCGAGTCATTTGAATTGTCATTTGGAACAATGGCATTTTTAAATCCTAATCTTTCAGCTTCTTTTAATCTGCTTTCAAATTGGTTCACTCCTCTAATTTCACCGCCCAAACCTAATTCGCCAATAATGATTGTATCACTTGACATTGCCACGTCCTTGAAACTGGACGCAATCGCAATTGCAATTCCAAGGTCTGCTGCCGGTTCGTCGATTTTTACACCGCCAACAACATTCACAAAGATGTCGTGTCCTCCCAAGAGAAGGCCTGTTCTTTTTTCCAGCACGGCTATTATCATAGCAACTCTGTTAT
>JBHHYW010000493.1:0-2611 GCA_046757745.1 Candidatus Scalindua sp. | reverse complement strand
AATAAACACCAATTTTCATACAGGTATAATCACCCTAAAGGATCGCCCCAATCGGGTTTCTTAAGTGAGCATCCTAACCCAAAAAGGCCATAATATCAATAAGATAGAGAAGCAGCCTGGTGTTCTGCAAAAATCCCATTAGGGTGTATTGTCTGAATAATAGGTCATAATATCTGAATTATAAACAACGAGTGATCGTTATGTTATCCTGTTACGTTTGCATTTATCCCCATAATAACTATATATTACATGGGATTAAGCCAAATAAGCCCATGAAACTTTATAAAAATAACATTATTATGTTGACATATCATTCAGATAATATACACTATTTGTATGAACGGCAGCATAAAAGACTTCTTTCTGAACCCAACTCATGTCACCCACAAAAAGTATGAAGTAATGAGAGCATTATGCATTGATAAAATCCCTGCCAAGGAAGTGGCAGAAAGGTTTGGATACTCCATATTTAGTATCAATGCTATGAAGCGTGATTTTGTAAATGCTATCAAAAATAAACAGATAGATTCCAGTTATTTCTTTGTAACCCGGTCTCCTGGCAGAAACCAGGATACCAATAAAACCCAGGCACAAGAAAGAATCGTTCAGCTCCGTAAACAGAATTATTCGATCCTGGATATTAAGAGTGTACTTCACACAGAAGGTAAAATAGTCTCCCATGATTACATTAATCGGGTTTTGGTTAAAGAAGGATTTGCCCGTCTGCCAAAGCGTACACAAATAGAGAGAAAACGCTCATCATCTAAAGTAATCAAGGCACCCCGAAGCCAACCCATTGACTGGGAGATCGACAAGTGGAATGTATATCATTCAGAAAGGGGTATCGGAGTTCTTCCTTTCCTACCCATATTAGCATGGTTGGGTATTGACAAATGGATTGAATCCGCTGGTTATCCTGAGTCTTCTGAACTTAATAGGGTTCAAAGTGTGTTGTCCTTTATTGCATTGAAACTCTCTGGCCATGATCGTTACAGCCAGGATGACCTGTGGGCCATGGATAGGGGATTTGGCCTCTTCAGCGGACTCAATGTGTTGCCTAAAGACGGGGCATTGTCCAGCTATTCCTACAGGACCAATCGCAGCATGAACGTTAAGTTTTTGAAAGCTATGTTCCATAGGATAAAAGGATTAGGGCTGTTAAGTGGCCAGGTTAATATGGATTTTACGGCCATTCCTCATTGGGGCGATGCCAGTGTATTGGAAAACCACTGGTCTGGAACACGTGGTAAGGCGCTGAAGAGTGTATTGGCTGCACTTTGCCAGGATCCAGACACGGGTATATTTTGTTATTCGGATGCAGAAATCAAACATCGCAACCAACCCGAATGTGTGTTGGAGTTTGTTGACTTCTGGAAAGAAGAAGGCCAAAAACCCTCCTGTTTGATCTTTGATTCCAAGTTTACTACCTACCAGAACCTGGAAAGACTTGATATAGATAATATCAAGTTCATTACTCTGCGTAGAAGGAGCAAAAAACTTTTAGCTGACTTGAAAAACATACCCAAAAATAAGTGGAAGAAGATCAGAGTTGAAGGCCCCAGCCGTAAATATGAAAGATTGAAGGTCCATGAATCTGAAATAACCCTGCCCAAAACAACACGATCTCTAAGACAGATCATTGTCTCCGGCAATGGTCGCGAAAAAGAGGCTTTTATCATTACCAATGATAGAGAGCGCACTCCATCTCAAATTATAAGACAGTATGGAAAGCGTTGGAATGTTGAAAAAGGAATATCGGAACAGATAGAATTCTTCCACATAAATAGTCTATCTTCATCTATCGTTGTAAAGGTGGATTTCGATCTGACAATGACGGTAGCTACCCATAACTTTTATCGGATAATAGCCCAAAACCTCCCTGGCTTTGAAAAAGAATCGTCTGGCAGCCTGAATTGTAAATTCTTTACCAATGGAGGCCAGTTTCAGATCCAGGATGACTCTATTATTATTGAGATGAAAAAGAAACGGCATCTACCATTATTAGTAGATGTCCTTCTCCAATATCAAGATACTAAAATTCCATGGTTGAATGATCGAAAACTTGCCTTTAGACTATGGGCGACCTCGTGAAAATTAGGGTGCGTTTTTCTGTATGAAAATCCGTGATAAAGTCCTGATTCTAGGTGGTGGTTTTGGAGGATTATATACAGCCATCCATTTAGACAAAACAATCGCAAGCGATAGGGATGTTGAGGTAATACTTGTAAATCGTGAGAATTTTTTCTTGTTCAATCCACTACTTCATGAAGTGGCAGCAAGTGATTTGGACCTCACCCACATAGTAAACCCTATCAGAAAGATTATTAGACATGTCAAGTTCATTGAAGGAGAAATTGAGTCAATTTACATCAATTCGAGAAAGGTCGTCGTTACGCATGGCATTGATAAACATCATCATCACGAACTGTATTATGATCACCTTGTCATCGCTTTAGGAAACGTCACAAATTTTAAAAAAATTCCTGGTCTTCAAGGAAAAGCTTTAACTATGAAATCTCTTGGAGATGCAATTCATCTACGAAATCTTCTGATTGAACATTTGGAGGAAGCCGATTTTGAAAAGGATAGAGACAGACGCGAATCTGTTTTA
>JBHHYW010000492.1:0-2613 GCA_046757745.1 Candidatus Scalindua sp. | reverse complement strand
GGATAAACGGAGTCACCTTATAAAGCTTCTATTACAGACCTGCCTCTTTTTTCAAAATTTCTGCCTTGTCTGTCTTTTCCCATGTGAATGTATCTTCGGATCGTCCGAAATGACCGTGACTGGCTGTAATCTGGTAAATAGGCCGTCTCAACTGCAGGTGATCGATAATGCCCTTTGGTGTAAGGTCAAAATGCTTGTCGACTAATTCTTCTATCTTTGCTTCAGGGATCTTGGCTGTATTCTCCGTTGAAACTAGAACAGACATAGGCTTGGCAACACCAATAGCATAAGCCAACTGAACCTCACAGGCATCAGCAAGGCCTGCCGCCACAATATTTTTGGCAACGTAACGTGCGGCATAGGCGGCGCTGCGGTCAACTTTCGACGGGTCTTTTCCGGAAAAGGCTCCGCCGCCATGTCTTGCCCTGCCGCCATAGGTATCAACAATTATCTTCCTTCCGGTCAGGCCGCAGTCTCCCTGCGGACCTCCTACTACGAAACGGCCGGTAGGGTTTATATAATATTTGGTTTTGTCATCTAGAAATTTTGCAGGAATAACATCTTTTACAACCTTTTCAAGTATGTCTTCTTTAATCTGATCATGTGAAATGTCCGGGGCATGCTGACTGGAGATAACAACCGCATCTACCCTTACCGGCTTGCTGTCTTCATATTCGACCGTTACCTGTGATTTACCATCAGGCCGAAGATATGTAAGGTCTCCGATCTGTCTTTGCTCCGCAAGTCTCTTTACTAAACGGTGAGACATGCAGATTGGAAAAGGCATAAACTCTTCTGTCTCGTGACAGGCGAAACCAAACATCATTCCCTGGTCTCCGGCGCCGTGTTCACTATGCAGGCCCGCACCTTCAGAGACTCCCTGTGAAATATCCGGAGATTGCTTATCAAGTGACGTTAAAACAGCACATGTCTGGTAATCAAACCCCATCGATGAATCGCAGTAGCCTATATCCTTGATAGTCTGCCTGACTATATGCGGCACATCTATAACAGCCGTAGTAGTTATTTCGCCTGCGACCATTGCCATGCCGGTTGTTACCAGTGTTTCGCATGCAACTCGTGACATTGGGTCCTGTTCTAAAATTGCGTCCAATACGGCATCGGATACCTGGTCGGCAATCTTGTCCGGGTGCCCCATGGATACTGATTCAGAAGTAAAAAAATGGTTTCCTTTCTTCATTTGATCCTCTTTTCCTTTCCAAGGTTTTTGTTAAAATTCAATCCTTTCGTTGAATCGTAATAATATGGAAGACTTAAGGTAATTTATTTATACCCGTCTTCCGCTACATTTGCTTTTAGTATTTTTCCTATTATTTCCATATTTCTCTCGGTACTACCTCTTTTTTCATTAACTACCTTTTGTGCTTTAAGCCCCATCTCTTTTGCCGCATCAGGATTCTTGATAAAGAATTCAATTGTTTTAAAAAGTTCCTCCCCTGTCTCAACCATTCTGGCGGCATTGTTTTTAAGCAGGAAGCCTACTTCTTCTTTAAAGTTAAATGTATGCGGACCAAAAATCACTGGCTTTCCCAGCCCTGCCGGCTCCATCATATTCTGGCCTCCGGATGGTACAAGGCTTTTTCCAACAAAAACATAATTTGCCAACGAATATATCTTTTCTAAATCACCAACAGTATCAATTAATATAATTTCTTTCTTTGTGTTTTGCCAGTTATAATTAGAGTCTTCTAACCGTGTTTTCAATACTGGTATAAAACCCATCTTTTCTATCAACCTGGAAACGTCGCCGGTTCTTTCGATATGTCTTGGAGCTATGATTAATCTTAAATTCGGAAAGGTTTCATTCAGCCTTTTAAACACCCTGATTAATATTTCTTCTTCACTATCATGTGTACTCCCACCCATAAGAACTAAATTATTGTCCTTAATGCGGAATAATTCTGCCAGCCCCTTGCTGATATTTTCATTAATATGGGTTGGGATATTGTCGTATTTCATGGTGCCGGTAACAAAGACTTGTTTACCGGGAATTCCAAGATCACGAAAACGCTGTGCGTCTATCTCAGTTCTGGCGCAATAAGTGTTCATTTCATTGGTCAGGCTATTACGAAAATCCTTCGAAATGTAACTGATAGCCCGGTATGCCATAAGAGATCTATTGGATATCCTTCCGTTAACTATGATTACGGGTATGTTCTTCTTATAAGCTGATATTAAAAAATTCGGCCATATTTCAAGTTCGACCAGGAGAATAAAGCTTGGTCTCTTTTTTAGAAGGACCTTTTTTGTTATCCAGCTCAGGTCGGCAGGGAAATAGAAAACGGCTTTATCAGAAAAATTTTTTTCAGCTACCGAGAAACCGGTATTTGTCGTAGCGGATATAAAGGTCTCCCATTCCGGGAATTCCTCATCAATCCTCTCTATAATACTTTTCGCAGTAATAACTTCACCTACAGATGCTCCATGTACCCAGATACCCGGTTTGTTGCCTGCCCTTTCCGTTGTTATCCCGAATCTCTGATTCAAACCTGAACGATAGCGTTTGCTTGTTAATATTTTGAATAATAAATATGGTGAGCCTAATAAAGATGCGGTTAAATAAATTGAATCAAAGATTAATGGCATCTTGTA
>JBHHYW010000491.1:0-2619 GCA_046757745.1 Candidatus Scalindua sp. | reverse complement strand
TCGAAAGATTTTATGTGGTTGACAAATCCCGCTCCAGAAAACTGGGCGGAACCGGTCTGGGATTATCCATAGTAAAACATATCGTTCTCCTGCATAACGGGAAAATAGATGTTGAAAACATCCCCGGAACAGGCACAAAGTTTATTGTTACCCTGGCCCGGACCGCAGGGCGGATCGCACCAGGGCAGACTTTCCTTTGATAGTACAAAAATTAGGAGGCAGGCCTCTCTTTCGAGAGGATTCCAATTCTGGAATCCTCTCGAAAGAGAGGCTGGTCATGTTTATGTAACGAATGATAGCTAAATTATAAAGTTGTTTGATTTGTTATTAAACCTCAACGGACATGACATGAATGTCTGTAGCGTGCTGCCGTAACTGCCAAAGGTCAAAAGCGGCCTGTTGCTGCAACCAAGATTCCGCAGAAGGCTTGAACAGTAATGACAGTCGGTACGCAATTTCCGGCGTCACTGCACCATTCCCTTCAAGCACTTTAGAAAGTGTCTGCCTGCTAACACCTAAATGCTGTGCTGCCTTGGGTACCGATAGTCCTAATGGCTTTAGAATTTCTTCCCGGATCACTTCGCCGGGATGTGGCGGATTGTACATAGCCATAACCTAACCTCCTTAATGATAATCCTCATAATTCACCAATTCAACATCTTGCTTTACAATATGAAGAGATACTCGCCAGTTGGCTTGAACTGTCACGGCCCAAGTACCTTTGCGACTGCCTTTCAACTCATGCAGACGGAAACCGGGTAGCTCCATATCATCAGGACAGGCCGCTACATCGAGTCAGCCCAGAATACGTCGCAGTTTTCTCGCGTGCCGAGGCTGAATCCCGGCTTTACTTCCGGTGTTGTAGAAACGTTCCAATCCTTTGTGAGCGAAACTCTTAATCATTAAAATGTTGTAACCTTTTGTATGAACTACAGCAATAAAAAAGTTACTTGTAAAACTTGAAATAGACCTTCCCTGAATCGTAGTAATTCTCAGCAATACTGGCCAATGGAGAGGACGTCGCCGAGTTTGTATTATAGCAAAAAGACATCTAGAATGTAAGCTTGAAAAAATATTGAAGGAGCATGCAATTGGCGATTAGCTTCATTCCTATGATGCTTTTTCATATTTATAATTTGTTATCTTCTTCATTATATCCGCTTGCTTTCGTATCAAAAATTCCAAGCCTGCCATCATTAAAAAGCACAAGAAAGTCAGGTTGAAATGTTGATTTGTTATTGTATTTTATCCCGAAGTTCAAATACATGTGTTCGTCACCATTTTGCCACCACCATTTTACTTGGTCTTTTTTGCTTTCTAAAAATTCAATAAAATCCTTTTCTACTGAACTATCAATTTTTAGATAGCATGGGTTGTATAATGACAATCCATAATAATATTTTTTATACGTGTAAGGATTGATGTTTCTGCTCTCTACGATTTCCCATTCATTGTTCCATTCTTCAATTTCTTCAATTTTTTTATTTATTTCTTCATCTTTTACAGGTTTATACGCTCTGACAGATTCATCAAGCAGTTTTGAGAAAACTTCCGCATTGTTTGATACAATGTTCTGTATGTATCAAGCACCACTTGTTCGGGTTCCCGTTCACTATCCCAAACAAGACCGTATTTCTTGGCTTTAAGCTCTTTTTCCTGCTTTGCGATAACTTTCAGCAGTTCATTTTTATCATATGTTGAGTAATCAGCCATGCATACCTTTTCCTATTGTCTTCATTTTTTTCAACTGCCACGGAAGTTAGCTTCTTAAAATCAATCAATTTATAAAAATGGTTTCAATATTATAATTCCGACTTGTTGGGGTAAAGCAAGTTGTAAATTGCTTCTACCTTACGGTGTGGACTTCCAAGTGTACACCTTCTCTTTTCTGGAGTACCCCGATTATATTAAACAAATTATTTGCCCTTGGATTCCCTTCCGGCCCAAACATCCGCATTAGACTCTTGGATGATTTCTTCGTAAGTTCAGCTAATTCTTCAAAACCGATTGTAGCATTGATGTAGTCCCGTAACAGTATTTTCCCGGTAGTTATATCGCCAGACAACAGGCATTCAACACTTTCTCTTAGTAAACCCTCTCTAAACTCAGGCTCACGTAATGCACGTGCCTGAATAGTGTCTTTAAATTTTTTTGTAAGTGCCATATTAGCCTTCTTTTATTCGTTTCTTATATTCTTTCCATATAAATCCCTGGCCTTTTTTATATCATTCTGTTGCCGTTTCTTTGTACCTCCAGCCAATAGGATGATTAAGTTTTCACCATCTTTCCCAAAATAAACCCTGTACCCCGGTCCGAAATCTATTTTGCACTCCTGAACCCCACTACCAACACTCTCAACTCGTGAAAAATTAGCATTCTCCAGACGTGCTAAATACTTCCTGACTTTCAGGGCTGCTCCTGTGTTCAGACGATTAAACCATGTTTCAAAATTGTTACGCCCATTGATATCAATATATTCTTTTAATTCGAATAACATGGTAACACATACGGTACCACTGTACAATGTAAAAAATTATCTAATAACCTCGTCTTCCCATAACAGCTTTAAGAATTGCATTGCAGGGTAAATATCGATGCCATCCATGCGGACCGGCCTTT
>JBHHYW010000490.1:0-2624 GCA_046757745.1 Candidatus Scalindua sp. | reverse complement strand
GGGCACCAATTCCCTTGTTGCCGCAACCTGAAACGCGCCACTACGAAAAACTATCGCCTCCCTGGCAAGCTGGTTCTTGAGAGACTTCAGGGCATTCAATGCGCGGTGTTCCTGGAAAAAGTCCAGGCAGGCGTTCACCAGAAGCATGATGGATATGATGATGAAGTCTTCCCATTTCTGCACGACGGCAGATAATATAGCCGCCACTTCGATCATCCACGGAATCGGCCCCCAGAAGCGTCTGAAAATGCGGTGCCAGAGCGACTCTTCCACTTCGTGAATTTCGTTATAGCCATACTGTTCCTGGCGTTTCTGAACTGCTTCCTCATCAAGCCCATACTCAGGGTCAACCTGCAGGTCACTTACTGTTTGAGATACTTGCTGCTTTGCATAATAATCCGTTTTTTTCCAATTCTCGGTTTTCATAATCCCTCTGGAATTCTTCTTATCCCCAAAGAAAGCCGGATTAGATCGATATGTGGCTGGAGACGACGTATTTTGAAATATATCTATTGATAGCTGATTTTAGATTGTGTAAACTTAATAGTCAAGACTAGAATATAAACATCCTCTTTTAACGATTATCTGAATGAAAAGAGAATTGAGTATATACGGATGCAAATAAAATTTCACAAACTAAATGAAAACAGGTATCTTGAACCGTCTTCCGTTAAGGAATTCTGTGAATATCGAGCGCACGGTGATCCCATTTGGGTTGATATCACACAACCGGACAAGGCAGCCCTGGAAGAGTTCTTTTCTCCTATACAGTTACATCCGCTTATTCTGGAAGCGTCTCTGGAACCTTCTGCCGGTTCCCGTATAGCGCCCTATGAGAAGGCCCTGTTCATTAGAATACCTGTACAAGCCAGCCCCAACAGGGACGAACAGTCATTTCTTTCCATTTTTTCTACCGTGTTTATGCCATTGTTCTTAATAGCCGGGATCTATGGTATGAACTTCACCTATATGCCGGAGCTCAAATGGCATTATGGGTATCCAATTGTGACCGTTGTAATGCTTATCATTGCCGGAGGGTTACTCTGGATATTCTTGCGCAGGGGTTGGTTCAAATGAACGTATTTTCATACAGATTAATCACCCCTATTTTTGCATGAAGAAAGGATAAAGAATGTAGACTGAGTGATTTATTTGGGTAATTTTTTATAGCCGTCCGGCATGGCGGGCGATTGTCATCACCTATTCAGTATGTTAAGTTTTAACGCAAGTTGTACAACCATGTTGGTAACTTTGGCGCTCTAAGCGCCTAACAAATTCAGGAATAAATTCCCTTTGATTCCTCTTCTATTCTCAGTATCCTCGGCAACAGCTTTAGCAACAGGGAAAACAAAGTCCGGGTAGTCATCAGTTGCAAGTTC
This sequence comes from Candidatus Scalindua sp., assembly GCA_046757745.1. Lineage (GTDB taxonomy): Bacteria > Planctomycetota > Brocadiia > Brocadiales > Scalinduaceae > Scalindua. The sequence continues at coordinate 1,245 of JBHHYW010000490.1, read as the reverse complement.
TACTATCCCGCAAGTTATTCACACTCAAAACAGGCCGGAAGGCAGGATTGAAGGTAATAAACCTGACGGGGATGGCGATCAAGACGATGCCGTTCGCGTGAACAAAGAACAACAGGCCAATGACACGTCACAATCAACCGGTTCATTAGGAAGCCAAATCAATATAACTGCATAACGATCGCACGCGCATCGGCAGCGAAAAGCGTCACTCGTTCCGCTACATGCTATTTGCTGCCGAGGTGCTATAGGTTTAAAAGCACCTAATTAGAATGTCAGATATTACTCCGGCAATTAAATACATGATATATTTTTCGTTTATTTTTGAATATTTAATGCTTTAAGCTCTAAGCGGTTGAACCTATTTGACTGCCAGGTTAATATACCTCGGAATTCTAACGAAGTTATAAATATAATCTAGACCTTTTATTGAACCCCTCGTGCGTCCATTGCTATGGCAATTTTCTTCAGTGCTATGTGGTACGCTGCTTGCCTTAATGAAATCTTCTTTTCTTCGGATAATTTTGCTATTTTCCGGTATGATCCGGTTAATTTCTTATAAAGCCTACTTGTTATTTCATTTTCTTCCCAATAAAACCCTTCCCGGTTTTGAACCCATTCATAATATGAGACAATAACACCTCCTGCATTGGCAAGGATATCCGGAACTATTGTGGTTCCATTCCGGGCGAGGATTTCGTCGGCTTCAGGAGTGGTCGGACCATTTGCTCCTTCTACTATAAGTTTCGCCTTAATGTCCTTTGCATTATCTTTTGTTATCGCATTTTCCATTGCGCAAGGCAGTAATACATCGCAATCACAGGTAATAATATCTTGAATGAGTTCAGCATCACCAAACCCTTTTACACCACCGTTTCTCTCTTTATACTCAATTAATTTTCTGATATTTATTCCGTCTTTATTATAGATATTGCCTGTTGTATCGCTAACCGCTACAATTTTAATGTTTTGGATTGCCAATTCTATTGCTGCGTGTAAGGCAACATTACCAAAGCCTTGAATCGCTACTGAATAGTCTTTTAATTGCATGTCTGTTGCTCGCTGCAGCATGCAACAGATTACACCTCTGCCGGTAGCCTCTTTTCGGCCAAGAGACCCCCCTAACTCAATCGGTTTGCCTGTTACAACGGCCCGCGCAGCGCCATGTTGCTTTCTGTATTCATCATAAATCCAGGCCATTTCCCTGGAACTGCTTCCCATATCCGGTGCGGGAATATCTACATTGGG
>JBHHYW010000489.1:0-2627 GCA_046757745.1 Candidatus Scalindua sp. | reverse complement strand
CGATTACGCCTTGGATTTTCTTATTGTATCGTTCTGTTAATAATTGCATGATAGACATCCTTATTTATAATGAATAGGGCTTTTGAAAAATATTTATGAGAAACATAAACTTGGTTTTCTCATTATCGGAAATACCTGTTCGTTATAAAAGGTTTTTTTAAGTAACAACCGGTTGGTACAAAACTTTATACTAAAAAAGGGAAAGTTTGAAAACCGCCTGTCTGCGTGAGGTACGCACAGGCAGATAGGTTTTCATTTTGCAACCTGGCCAAAACTGAACATACGTGAGATAAGCTCAGCTTTGCTTAAGATATTCATCCCCCTTTTTGGTTCTGGCTTGGCCAGGTTAGGTGTTTTGCGAGAGGCAAAATCTAGAGGAATTATTAAAAACATAAAGGGTTATATGGATTTGCTAAGAACTGTAGCAGGATTCTGGCTTTCTGAAGATGTATATGAAGACGTTTTAAAACTAGAAAACGAATAAGAAAAAAAGACTTAACAATACTTACAGCTATTAGCGGCTATCAGTCATGATAGAAATACTAAAATGCCAACTATTTTTAAATGGTATGAATACTTTGGTAAGTGAAATTTATGAAGCGCATGCTCAAACTATTAGTATTAGCGAAGAATCATTGACAGTTGATATGGTCGATGGCCGTACTATTATCGCTCCTCTTTCCTGGTATCCACGTTTGTGGTATGGCAAACCGGAAGAACGGGCCAATTTTGAGATAATTGGTGACGGCACAATTATACATTGGCCTGACCTGGATGAAGACCTTAGCGTATCTGGTATTTTGGCAGGACATCGCTCAGGTGAAAGTCAACAGTCATTGAAAAAATGGCTTGAAAAACGAACTGTATAATAACATTTGCCACAGACAAACAGAGATTCTTTGAGCAACCAAGTACATTCACCCTGTGGAATACTCGGTAAGTAAATCTGTCCCCTTTTCCCAAGTGCGCGAAGGAACTTGAAGATTTAACAAAATACTTAGCATCTTTAACCAGTAGAAAAATACGGAGGGCAAAATTATGATTACGGTACATAAGAAAATTATAGTAGATGAAATGGGCAAACCAACTGAAGTAATTATTCCCTGGGAGGAGTATAAGGAAATAGAAGATATATTGGGATTAGACCTTGATAAAAATGCTATTGAAGACCTCAAACAGGCAAAAGAGGACAGAGAAAAAGGCAAAAACGATGCGTATGTGAAATTGGACTCTGTATGAAATATAAGGTTATAGTCCACAAAAGAGCGGTTCGATATTTAGAAAATCTTCCTAAGTTTCAGAGAGAACGAATTAAACAATCTTTAAAAGGAGGGATATGATATGATTACTGTATCTCCGCAAATAGGAGAATTTTTGGTAAAGGTTACTCAGCTTCCTGATATTGAGGCTGCATTAAAAAAGGTACTAACTGAATTTCTGGATTTAAAAATATCTGATTTAGAAGGAAAAAGAAAAGAGTATGAATCTAAATGGAAGATGACTTACAAAGAGTTTGAAGATGCCTGCAAGAATAAAAAACTTAAAGCTGATGTTTATTCTTATGATGTGGAAAAAGATTTTTGGGAATGGGAAGGGATCGAAAATCTGCTTAAATATTATGAGGACACAAAATCAAGATGGATATAAATAGTTTTATAAATAAACTCTTGCATGAACTTTCCCATCTTGATTTTGTTGATAAAGTAGATTTTCATTTAGAGATTTTAACGATAAAAGGGAGAGTGTTTTTAAGGAAAGAGCAGTATTTTCTTGAGATATATTATAATGAAAAAACCGGAACTACAGCTTTTGCGTTGATTGAAAATGATAAAAGGATTTGGGGTATTGATTATGACAACATAAGGGGATGGCATGAACATCCTTTAGATAATCCAATTACTCATAAACAAACACATTCAATGAGTATTCCAGAAGTTTTAAAAGAATTCGAAAAAGTATATACTGATTTACAAAGTCAATAACTCATAAAACACATATTCTTTAATAATTAAAACCTATATTGGAAGAATTAAAGGGGGATTTTAAAATGAAGACATTAAAAATAGAAGACAATTTGTACAAAGAACTTCAGGAACTGGCATCATTACAGAAAGTAGAGATGGAAAAGTTATTAGAAGGAGTATTATCCGAAGGGGTTACTTCTATAAAAGAGAGATATGTATTAGAGCTATATCGAGACGGCGGGGCAACTCTTGCGAAGTGTGCAGAATTACTTTCTATTGATTTGTGGGAAATGATTGAGAAGATAAGAAAGTTAGATTACCATCTTGACTATAGTTTGGAAGAACTAAAAGAGGACATTTCTCCATGATAGATGTTGTAATAGATACTTCCCCCTTGATTTTTCTCGCCAGGATAAAAAGATTGGATTTGTTGTCTAACTATAAGATTATTGTTCCACGTCAGGTTGAAGAGGAAATATTAAAAGGTTATAAAAGGAAGAAATTCTCATTGAATTTTTGAAAATGATTAGAGGTTGACCAACAATAATCTATGTACCCATATATTAAAGGATGTAGGGGAAATTTAATAGATCAATAGATCATTAGTACATGTCGTAGACAAATATTTGATATTTTTTAGACGAAGAACAGATATGAGCACTG
>JBHHYW010000488.1:0-2636 GCA_046757745.1 Candidatus Scalindua sp. | reverse complement strand
ATCATCCGTATATGCAGTCAGGAATATAACTGGAATATCCATCTCATCCTTTATTATCTCGGCGGCATGAATGCCGTCAAGATTTCCCGGCATAACGATATCCATCAGGATTAAGTCAGGGTTGAAGTCTCTGGCCATACGTACAGATGCCTCTGCAGAGGAGGCTGTCCCCACTACGTCATATCCCATGGACTGCAAACGCATCCTTAATTGCATGGTTATGATTGCCTCATCATCTACGACCATTAATCTGTTCATACTTCCGTCCCCTTTGATACCTTAAAATTTACAAGAAACTCTGTGTCCATATTCATTTTTTTTACCTTTATTCTCCCCTTTAGCTGTTTATATACAAGGTTCCGTACTAAACTCAGGCCCAGGCTTTTGACTTCTTCAATGTTAAAACCTTCCGGAATACCAACGCCGTCATCTTTTACTCTCAAAAGAACTGTGTCACCACCCTGCTTCTGCATGGTGATACTAACCCTCCCTTTTTGTCCCTCCCTGTAGGCATGTTTGCAGATGTTTGTAATCAATTCGTTCAGTATAAGCGCGCACGGAATTGCCTGCTCTATATCAAAGTACATACCTGTAGAATTAATGTCAAGCTCAATTGTTTTCTCCATTGCGTAAATCTGTAGCAGGTATCTGGTTAGTTCCTGAATATGTTTTTCCATGTCTATATGATCGAATCGTTCACTTCTATAGAGTTGTGAATGGATAAGGGACATCGCATTAACCCTGTTACGGGAATCTGCAAACAAATCAATTGCCTCCTGATTCTGCGTCTGCATACTGCTCATATCCAGAAGACTAGAAATTATCTGGAGGTTGTTTTTGACTCTGTGGTGAATTTCTCTCAAAAGTATCACTTTTTCCTTAAGTGAAGTCTTGATCCTCTCTTCAGCCTTTCTACGCTCGGAAATCTGCGCCTGTAATTCCCTGTTTCTTCTCGACAGTTCTCCGGTTCTTTCGGCTACGCTCTGTTCAAGTTGTTTGTTGAACAGTTTAAGTTTTTCCTCCATCTCTTTGCGTTCGGTAATATCTTCCTTAACTGCAACGAAATGAGTAATCACACCTTTACTGTTTCTGATCGGTGAAATAGACGCAGATTCCCAATAAAGTTCCCCATTTTTTTTCTTATTACAGAATTCTCCGTACCATTCTCTGCCGGACTTAATAGTATTCCATAAATATTTGTACTCTTGAGGCGTCGTCTTGCCTGATTTCAGGATTCTGGGGTTTTTACCAATCACCTCTTTAGCGCTGTAACCGGTAAATTGCGGAAATTTAGGATTGACATACTCAATATCTCCTTCAACATTCGTAATCATAATCAAACTGGGACTTTGTTCAACTGCACAGGACAACTTCCGGAGTTGTCTGTTTGCATCTGCCAGTTCTGACGTACGTTCATCTACACGTTGTTCCAGCGATCCGGTAAGCTGCTCCAGCCCATCCGCCATTTTATTAAAACTGCCGGCCAATGCACCGATTTCATCTCTGCGATCTATATCAACCCTGTGTTTCAGATTGCCATTAGCCACTCTATCTGTTGCGTCCTTCAGTTTATTAATCGGCTTTGCTGTTGAAAGTGAAAAAATAATCCCCACGCCAGTAGCTGCAGCGCCGGACACACCTCCCACTATCAGTACAATGATACCCAAACCCTTCAATGGAGCAAGGGCCTCCGCCTTATCCATCTCTACCAGGAGTGTCCAGCCATACTCCGGTATATTTACCGATACACCAACAACCTGCACACCCCGGTAGCCGGAATAGATACCCATCATCTCATTATTGCTCCCCTCACTGATCCTGCGCATCGGTTCAGTATCCACCACCTGATTAAGGACAGCATTCTCAACAAATCTCGACACCGTTAACATTTTCTTGTCTCGGTTAACAATATATACCTCTCCTGTTTCGCCCATTCCAGCATGGTCATTAGTGATAGAGTTAAGAACAGATGAGTCATAATGTATCATTATGGAACCTATAAATCTACCTCCACTCCTGAGAAACAATGGTGCAGAAGCAACTATTTCCAGCCTGCTATGGAGTGGAGAGTAGCAGGGTTCTTTGATATAAGCATCTCCATATGCCCCATTACCCAATTGCTGGAAGTTCTCGTTGTCAGAAAGTTTCTGTCCGATCAACATTTCTGTTGTGGATGATATCACCGTCCCATCAACTCCCACTACGTCTATCACTGCAATATGAGGGTCAAGCGGCATCTTGTTGTCCGTGAGATGTTTGTTCAGATTCACTACAGCATCGCCATCTCCTCCACTTTGAATGATTATCTCCAGGCTGTCTCTTATAAACCCGTCAGAGCTGAAGTCAACAGCACGAATCTTTTTTGCATGCATTATAGAAATGATGTGAGTTTTCTTTGACTCTGCAATTGCCTTGAAATCCTGCAGTATCTGATTCTTTAACGTACCCCTGGCATTAAGGTAGTATATTGTAGTGATTATGGAAATTGGTATTAACGAGATGCCGAGTCCGAATACAAGTAATCGTATCTTTATTGACCGAAACATACTCATACCAATCGCCTCCTCTCCGGAAGGATAACTTCCTAACCTGGCCAAGCCAGAACCAAAAAGGGGGATGAATATCTTAAGCAAAGC
>JBHHYW010000487.1:0-2637 GCA_046757745.1 Candidatus Scalindua sp. | reverse complement strand
CCACTACCGCTGCATCAAGATCCGTCATTAAAACTTGAAATGATATTTGATTATACCGAAAAGCGATATTATCCCCAGTATTATCAGGATATACCTGAACCTGTCATCTACACGATGATGCCTTCTGGAATTAATAACAATTCCAATAATACTTATACAAAGCCCGAAAATCATTAAGTAGAAAAGATAATGAATGAGCTCCAGGTTCCATGTTGACCGCACACTAACATTTGCAGATTTGGTGAACATGTTTTCTTCTTCAGGCCTTGCCCTGTCAATGATAAATAGAGCCACAAACATTACAAACCAGCCGAAAACACCAAGCCACCTAAGTGTCTTAGACCAAAGATCCGGCCCCCTGCGTCTATCTGCTTTCAGATCCGCATCGTTTTTTATCATTTGAATATCTCCCTATACCCTGTATATTGCCATTTACTACTCAAATATTTAAATAGATTATAACACTTGTCTATAGCTGATTTTGTCCATATTCTATACGAACTCTTTTAACAAATTATCTCTCTGTCAGAGTTCAAGCATCATTCTTCCTGTCAACCTGCTTTTACAAAACTTCTTCCACTGCTGAACGATATGCACAGAAATCACAACCATCATTTGCATCAGGAATCTTGTTGCTCATAAGGCATGCATGAATCTTCCTTATCGTTTCTTCCAACCAGGAATCATTCCCTTCATAAGGGATCAATGTAAGATCAAACTCCAGTCTCTCATTGAACATCTCTCTGTCAGTCTGTCCGTTGCAATAGAGAAAATAACCGGTTTTGGAGACTGAATAACCATTCCTCCTCAACAACCACTGATAGATTTCCATCTGCCTTCTGTAGCCTATTTGCCAGTCAAGGCTTACGTTTGTAATCCTCTCATTCTTTGATGTTGACTTATAATCGACTATGATATATTCATCTTTAGAATTTATCCATAAGTCATCAATAGCGCCAAAGATGATAACATTAACAGGTTCATACAGGTATTGAATACCAGTAAAGTTTTCTCTCCATTTGTCCAGTTCCCTATGAGATGCCGGGCGGGCGTCAATACCATGTTTTTCTAAAAGAGGATGGTTTTGATTGCTGGCTCGATAATAGTCAAATTCTTTTTTCAGCAGGGTATCAACAGCACTGTTTAAATTAAACGGAAAGCCCGGTACACGGCCAACCCCTAGCCGACGATCGATATAAAAACAACGCGGACATTCCAGGAAAAGATCAATCTTTGTGCGACTGAGTTTAAAAGGCTTCTCGTCATCTGGATTAAAAATATTTCTTCTTCGTTTTGGAGTGTAATATTTAGACATAAAGTACTTACGAAATCGGTTTTAAGATAGTGCCTGGGTACTTTCCTTTGCCATCTCGATTCGTTTGGAAATGGGTGGATGGTTGTAAAAGAGAAATTCTATAAGTCTATTGGGTGTTCTGTCTGCAAGATTCTGCTCTGCCAGTTTGTCCATTGTGGAGATAAAGGCTTCAGGATCATTGGTCTTCTCAATCGCATATCTGTCACACTCCCTTTCAAACCTTCTGCTGATTGCATTCTGAATAGGCATTAGTATAAAGCCTAAAGCTCCCAAAACCATACATATAACAGGAAATGCAGCGATGTCATGTATACTTTGAAATCCAAGAATTTCTATCATTTTTGACAGGACATAATGACATATCGCAAATCCTAAACCACCTGTGATTGTGCCAATCACTAACATTTTCCAGATATGGTGATAAACGTGGTGTCCCAACTCGTGAGCAAATACCGATTTTATCTCAGCCAACGAATAGGAATCCAGGAGTGTATCACCCAGAAGAATCCTCCTGGTGCTTCCCATACCGGCAAGTGCGGCATTTGCCTTCTTTGTGTTTTTACTCAAATTAATCTTGTAAACCCCCTGAATATTGATGCCTGTGCCTTCTGCAAGCGATGCCAGGTCATTCTTAATATCCTCATTCTCTATGGGCACACTTTTATAAAACAGTGGAAATATAAGAACCGGAGCCAGTTTTGCCATAATAATAGAGAAGAATATCCAGATAATAGTAATAAATATCCACCAGGAGTCTGGAAAATTTCTGAGAAATATGTACATTGTCTCAACCATAGTTATTAGAAGTACCAGTGATAACAGGAACTTCTTTATTTCATCTTTAACCCACACAAGAAATTTCTGATTCGATAATTTAAAGATGTGTTCTAAAACAAATCCTCCGTAAAAACTCAATGGGATGGTGATTATTTCAATAATTATAACAAAGACTAAAATATAAAGCGCTATCAAGAGGTATTGATTGGCCGTAATCTGTGAGATAAGATGTTTCAGGATGTTTGAGCCAAACAGGCACATGAACACTAAATATATCAGCGTTATTATTATGACGTTAACGGCTAATATATGTTTTTGCAAAAAATATTTCTTTGATGATTCCGCTGTTTGTTTTCTTGAGATTTCAGACATTTATTTCTGTCACTATAGCCAGCCAGACTACTTTGGGTTTTCTTCTTCCAGAAATTCTTCTACTTCTCTGAGGTCTGGGATTGCCGTTCTACCACCAATCTCCCGGCACTTAAGCGCTGCTGTGGCAGAGGCAAACCTCATTATTTTATTTAAATCCCATCTTTGCAGTAACC
>JBHHYW010000486.1:0-2642 GCA_046757745.1 Candidatus Scalindua sp. | reverse complement strand
AGGAATTTCAAAGTTTTACCCCAAATGCTAAAAGCGACCACAGATTTCGCAGATTTTTTTGTCTGTGAAATCTATCAATTTAAGTTCTCAAGGAAATATTTAAAAAAATATATTAATATTAATCAGTGTAATCTGTGGTTCCATGCTTTTCGTTAATCATTTTGCAAAGCTAAACTTAAATTTTATCAAATATCGTGCCAAATAGTATAGGGTCGGTCTTCATTCCTTTTCCATCTACGACAATTAATTGCACAACAACTCTCTTTTAAAATCCTATCACAAAGAATAGAGGATTTTTAGAGTAAAAGAAGAGTATTAGACAGCTTTGGATAAATTCTATTATTCATTATCTATTATTCTAAATTTGAGAAAATAGAGTCAATTTCTTACAAACAAAAATAGGATGATTTTCTTCACTTATCATCATTAGTTAATTTTCAACCATAAATCTATCTCTCAGAGATTTCTAATACTTGTTTGATTAACAGAATGCATATCAGCTTATAAGGGATTCGACTGCTTTTAGATTTCTATACACACTAAAACAGGCATAAATCAGTACTTAGTGGAAAATATTTATAAGTCCGATAGAAACCTGACGTCAACTACTGGATCATATCACAAACCAATAGAGACATAATCTGGCCGTGAACTGAGTAATGTTTTTGTGAATATAGAGTCTCTGCTCTATTTACAGTTTGACAAACCTGTTGTATAAGAGATTAGTGTTTAAACTCTAATCTTTATTATGAACACAAGTGGAGTGTTGTTAATGTAAAATCACCAGAGATTCTCTTAAGAATATCCAATGAAATACAGAAGGCTTCTTAGACAGGATGTAACCTACTGAAAAAAAAGAATAAGGACAAATGGTATTTGCCTGAGATAAATTTAAAAGTTCAAGGTTATCGGTATGTCTATAAAAAGACCTTATGTTAAAGGAGTCCCCCTCCACCACTCTGGTCTGACAAAGGCTAACCGGTACCTTGGATTTTTTTTACTTAAACTTATAGAATTTAATGGGTATAGAGGGTTTTAGGTAGGAGATAGTCATGGAAACTATGGATAAAGATATGTACAACACTTCCGAAACAGGAGAGAGTATCTGGTTTACATTCACTCGCAGGCATTTCTTGTCTTTGGCTGGTTGGGGCTTGTTTTTTGCTGCAATGGGAGGTTACCTGGTCCGGTTTTTCTGGTTTAAACACGGTTTTTTTTATCCTAAGGTGCTTTTTGAACCATCACCAAGATTTACGGTGGGAGAACCTAAGTCTTTTCCAGAACACTCAGTTACTAAATTAAAGTCGAGGCGGGTCTTTATTGTACGCAATGGCAACAGCTTTAAGGCTATTTCCGTAGTGTGTACACACCTGGGATGTGCGGTAGAGTTTTCTAAAGAGAAAAATATCTTTGAGTGTCCGTGCCACGGAAGCAAATACTATCGAAATGGCGTTAACTTTGCCGGTCCTGCGCCCAGACCGTTACCTCATTTTGAAATGGTTGTAGATCCTTATAGTGGTAGGCTGGTTGTAGATAAAAGTAAGACCGTATCCGTTGAAACAGAATTAGTTGTATAAATATCCAATCAAGAAACATTTTCCTAAAGAAAGAAAAATGAAAAATGGCCGATATCTCATTTACAACAGATAGTGAGGTTACAAACCAGGCAACTATACCTGAACAAGGTAAACGAGTTCCTCTTGATCTGGATTGGTTACAACAGAACATTCGATGCCAACATCGATGCCCTGCACACATGGATGTGCCCGGTTACATACGTTTGATTAGTCAGGGTATGTATTTAGAATCTTATAAATTGATGTTAGAAACCAATCCTCTCCCAGCCGTTTGCGGATATATATGTGCACGCCCATGTGAGACCAAATGCAAGCGTGGTGATTTTGACAAACCGGTAGCAATAGATGCCTTAAAGAGGTTTGTAACGGATTACATTTACAAGAATAAGATAGCGATTCCATCCCCAAAGATAAAACAGAGAGAGGAAAAAGTTGCCATAATTGGAGCTGGTCCTGCCGGATTGTCGGCAGCTAACAACCTTGCAGGTATGGGATACAGGGTTACTATTTTCGAAAAGGAATCTGTGGCAGGCGGCATGTTGATGTGGGCAATCCCTTCCTATAGGCTCCCTCGTGAACAGATTATGTTTGATATAAGCCATATTCAGGCACGAGGTGTTGAGATAAAGACAAACACCCCTATTGGAATTCCAGGAAAGACAATATCTGATCTATTCGAAGATGGCTACAAATCCGTATTTATAGCCGCGGGTGCGCAAAAGGTTAGAAAACTCGGAATCCCCGGAGAAGAGGGGGATGGCGTTATGGATTGCCTTGAATTTCTGAAAAACGTAAGCCTTGGTGTTATGAGAAGTATGGGTAAAAAAGTGATAGTAGTTGGTGGAGGAAACGTTGCAATGGATACTGCAAGAACTGCTATGAGGTTTACTCAAAACGTTGGATATGAACAAGCTGAGATGGATGCGGCAAGGATGGCCATTCGTTTAGGCGCCCAGGAAGTACACATAGTGTGCCTGGAGTCCAAAGAAGAGATGCCCGCATTCGAGCACGAGATTGAAGGGGCAGAGGAGGAAGGAATAATACTTAATCCATCTAAAGGGCCTA
>JBHHYW010000485.1:0-2643 GCA_046757745.1 Candidatus Scalindua sp. | reverse complement strand
GGGTTTTCATCCCGGCAACAGGGGTTCAAATCCCCTTGGGGTCAAGTATTAAAAAAGCTTGTACTTAACTAAGTACAAGCTTTTTTTGCTTCAGTCTATAAGTCGACAATTTCTTGCCTTTTTTTACTGGAAATTGTCACCTTCTAGACTGTTTTACCACGCTGAGCGGGTTTTTACCACACCGTTCTGTGTTAAAGAAAAATGTTTAATAAGGTACAAATAAAGTATGACAAGGAAAAAACCAGGGAAAGAGAATATATGTATTAATTGTTACAATCAGCATGGTTGTTTGACAGAGGAGCCTTTGTGCCTGCTTATGAAACGTGAAGAAGGCGAAAGGTCTCTTTCCGGAAAAATACTTATGGAAAGGAAAGGTTTGCTCAAGGACTGCCAATTATGCTTACATTTCAGGTTATGCTGGACGGAAAATGCCTACAAGAAAGCGGTTAAAAGCAATGAGAGATGAAAAGACTGCATTAACCCTTTTTCTCAGAAGAAAAGAGTGCTTGAAGGCCACAATAATACACACTTTATTGCCCGGTTACATTATAGACCTTCCTGGAGAAAAACAATACCATTTCCCGCAAGACGTGTATATAATAATAGCATAAAAACAGAATATAACTAAATAGAGGAGAAATTATGAGAAGAAATCTCGCCATATATATATTGATCGCAATTGCAATATTGTACTGTACCAAAGTAGAAGCCTTAGAATGGAAGACAGACTTCAAAAAAGCATTAGCGACCGCCAAAGCCTCCGGTAAATACATAATGCTTGACTTCAGTGGATCAGACTGGTGCGGATGGTGTATAAAACTGGAAAAGGAAGTATTCTCTCAAGACGCTTTCAAGGATTTTGCGGAGAAAAACCTTGTGTGTGTATTAGTAGATTTCCCACGAAATAAGAAGCAGACTGGGGAACAGAAACTACAAAACAGGAAATTAGCGACGAAGTACGGGATTCAAGGTTACCCAACTATTATCATTCTCGACCCGAATGAAGAACCTGTAGCCAAGACCGGATACCTACAAGGTGGATCCAAGAACTATGCACAACACTTAAATGAAATTATCGAAAGGCACAATCAGACTCTAAGAGATCAGCATGAATAATAGTGTTATTTTATTCTCATGCTCCATAATGGTAATCCTGTTTCCTGATCAAGCCCTCTCTCAAACTTTGGACTATCTAAGACTTGAATAACAATCTCATAAGCAAAAACTATCGTTCCCGGTGCAAGATGACCTCCATAAGCATGGCCGTCCTTATCTGAAAACGTTACATGAGCGTGAACAATGGGCACACCATCCTTCATCGAAACATTTCCAACTAAATTATATTGATGGAATGTATTTGGGGCTTGCCGCAAGTTCTTAATTTGTTCAGGACTATACTTTGGATTGTTCTTCAGGTTCTAAAACATCCTGTTCTTCCTCTTTTTTATACGCTCTATATGTGAAGTAGATGTATCCAATAGTTATGGCGCCAATTATGGACCCAAATATTGTCAACTTTTTCTCAACATAATGGATTGGGGCTAATGCCTCCGCTTCATCAATCTCAACCAGTAGGGCCCAGTTAATAAAATTAAGATTAAGTGGAGTATACGCACTTAATACGTGAACACCTCGATAATCATCTATAGCCCTTACACCAACATATCCTTCAAATGCCTCTTTTGTTGCCTCAGTATTCACCTCTCTCTTACGCATTGTAGGTTTTGTAGAGAATCTAGAATTTGATCGCATAAGACCGTCTTCACCAACCAGGTACATCTCACCTGTTTGTCCCATGCCTGCCCTTTGTGTCAGCATGGTATCCAGATGTGCAAAAGGAATTTCTATTACTATCACACCCAATAAACTTTCAGCTTCGAAGACAGGAGCGCCGAAATAAGCAGTAAAATCATTTACCTTGTCATTCCAGTAATAGTCCTCAAAACCTACGTCTTCCAAAGCCATTTTAAACATTTTGGCAATTCTGTGTTCTTTAAATTCTCCTACAAACAAATCAGTCCCGCTAAAGTCCTCTTGCAGAGCCGAATATATAACACTTCCATCTCTATCAATAAAAAAGATATTTGCGTAACCATAAGCAGACACATAATATTCCATTAATGGCTGATAAATACTTTTAATTTTCAGAAATTGCTCGTTTTGGAGGCCATAGGCATGAAATGCACCGGATAATCGGGTAAAACCCTTGGCAATTACCGGATTCCTTGAAAGGACGTCTATGTCACCGTATCTTTCGTTAAAATAATTCCATATCTGCAGCTTCAGAAGATCCCTGGTAGTAACAAGGTGATTAAAGTATCCTTTTTTTATAGCCTGTTTGTAATTTCTGTAGCTTAGAAACGGTACTATTAAAAAAAAGGTTACAAGAGCAATTACAATTGATAATGTTATTTTCTTTGCCATAGAGTAAAATTTAATTAATTGAAAAGATAGCGTTTTCCGGATTTGTACAAGTTAGATTTTCTAAGCCGTAATTCGGAGCCCGATTCGTTGATTAATGGGTATGTGGGTGAATGCTAATTCAAATGAGGTAGATATTATCATACTTTTTTAACAAAATGTCAAGGGTTAGTTTACAATCTTTTTATTACCTACTCTTGATTTTTCGTCCGATTCATGATA
>JBHHYW010000484.1:0-2643 GCA_046757745.1 Candidatus Scalindua sp. | reverse complement strand
ATTTTTCAAAAAGCAGTTGATAGTTATAACGATGCTTTATATAATTTACACTTCGTAATTTTACAAAAATCCAGGAAATTCATAGTAATAAAGAGTCTCCTGTGCTTAGTCTTACGTCTGGAACAACATAAATAATGTGAGGTATATATGGCAGCGACGAGTTGGTTTAGAAAAAACCAGAAAAAACTCTTAGGTATTTTAGTTGTATTTTTGATGGTAATATGGGGAATTGGTCCGGCGGCGCAATATATGATACCAAAACCCTCTGTGGGAGAAATCCTTGGTGAAGAAGTCACACAGGAACAGTTTCGTGATACTGCTGCCAGATGGGCGAGGATCTTTTTCAGGGATTCAGAAGAGCCGGTTGCTAAAATGGTCTGGAGTCAGATGACGCTCTTTATCCAGGCTGAGAAAATGGGCATTTTCGTAACTGAAGAAGAACTTGCGCAGGAGATACGGGATTTTTTACTAAATTTTTTCCGTGTTGACCCGCGTGTCTTTGAAGACAAAGAAGCTTTCAGGCGTATACTCGGGTCAGCATTTCATTTGACAGAACTGCAGTTTGAAGAAACTATTAAGGAATATCTTTTATCCCGAAAACTTCAATACCTTTTAAAAGATTCAGTAAAGATTACTAGGGATGAGGCATTTCAGAGATACATCAAGGAAAAAGAAAAAGTAAAAATAAAATATGCAGCCCTTAACGCCAGAGACTTTATCAGTCATGTTAAGGTTGAGGAAGACGAAATCAGATCTTTTTACGATAAACATAGTGCAGCCTTCCCGAATGTTGCAGCAGGAAGATGGGGTTATAAAGAACCGGAGAAGGTTAAGATAGAATATGTGATGACAAGGAATGCCGCAATAGAAAGACAGATTAATATTACTGATGAAGCAATGCGTAATTATTACGAAGAAAAAAAGGACCTTATGTTCAGAAAGGAAGCTGAAGAAGATTCAGAGAAAACTTCAGTATCAGAGTTCAAGTCCTTTGAGGAAGTGAAGGAGCAGATAAAAAATAATTTACTTTTTAAAGAGTACGATGCCACGATTAATAAACAGATTGCTGATGCGGATGAAGAAATATACGAAATGATTGACAAAGAGGAGTCTATCAGTTTTCCTGAACTTGCGGAGAGACATGGCCTGAAGTATGTTATTCCAACAAACTCTAAGGATGGAACAAACTATTTTGCGAAAGATGAATTGAATGAAGTGATGATAGATATTCCGGAATTTCCCCAGCAGGTGTTTGACAGGGATGTAAATGATCCTTCTCCGCCCCTTAGCTCTGTAGAAGGTAAATTTATTTTTCGGGTGATAGAGAAAGTTGCCCCGCGTACACCGCCTTATGAAGAAATTCGTGAGAGGGTAGCCAGGGATTTGAGTTATGAAAAGGCGCTTGCAGAAGCAGAGAAACTTGCTGAAAAATGCCTTGAGAAGATTAACCAGACATCTTTTGAAGAGGGCATAGAATTTATTGAAGATGAGGCAGGTAAAATAGAAATAACAGAAACAAAATATATCACCAGGCCGGGAATTATTAGTGAAGATGAAGATGATGATGTAGAGGTGTTGGGGCCGGAAAGAGCTAAAATTGCTGAAACTGTTTTTGGTCTGAAAGCTGGAGAGTCAGCCATTGCAGTTGAAGACAAAGGGGCAAAAAAATGTTATGTGGTAATGCTGGTAGACAGAAAGAAGGTTGATCCGAAAAAATTCGAAGAGGAAAAGGATTCAATAATGGCACAGTATCTGATGGAAAAGCAATTGGCATTTATAACAGAATGGGAATCCTGGGTAAGCAAAAAGGCTCAATTAGGAAGAAGTAAAAACTAAGTTTCATAGTATAAGAATTCCCTTTTTAGAACCACAGATTCCACAGATTTATTTAAAATCTTTCTCTTTATTTTTTTAACAAAATCAGTGAAATCTGCGTAATCTGTGGTTTCTGTTTTTTTAAGGCTGAGAGGATAAATTTGGAGATAATTACCGGTATTAAAAAGATAGAAAAGAAACTTAACTGGCCTGTTGTTACATTAGGGATGTTTGATGGAGTACATTTAGGACATCAGAAGGTTATTCAGAAAACTATAGATCTGGCGAGCAAAGAAAACGGAGAATCAATAATCCTGACCTTTGATCGTCATCCAAAAAGCTTTCTTTCACAGAAACAACAGTCCTGCATTACATCACTTGAACACAGGTTGGCCTTGTTTGATCAACTGGGCGTTGATATATCAATTGTATTGGAGTTTGATAAGAAGATTGCAGAGATAAGCGCCGAGGATTTTATAGCTGAGATAATTCATGAATGGCTCGGGGCCAAAGTAGTTGTGCTTGGATTTAACTGTTCATTTGGCAAGGATAGAAGGGGCGACGCATTAATGGTCTGTAATTTTGCGGAGAAATATGGGCTCGAAGTGGTTGTGTGTGAACCTGCAGAATTTGAAGGTGAAATAACAAGTAGCACCGCCATACGAAAGAAAATTATTCAAGGGGATTTGCAGAAAGCGAAAGGAATGCTTGGCAGACGTGTTTCTGTGTTTGGTACGGTCATTAAGGGTGATGGCCGCGGTATGGAATTAGGGTTTCCCACTGCCAACCTTAATCTTCACCATGAGATAAAACCTCCTTCCGGAGTCT
>JBHHYW010000483.1:0-2653 GCA_046757745.1 Candidatus Scalindua sp. | reverse complement strand
TAAATGCTTCATTGCATCTTCAAGGATCTTTTTGTTTTCCTTCGCCCTTCCGACACCCATATTTATCACTATCTTAACCACTTTCGGAACCTCTAGCTTGTTTTTAAAATGAAACTTCTCCATTAACTTGGATACAATTTCTTCTTGATATTTATCTAATAAACGCGCCATATTTTAATGTTTTAGTTCTATAAATTATTCAGAAGCAATTATTTCACTTCCACATTTATAACAGGCCCTAACCTTATCGCCATTTTCAAGGAATTTCTGCTTGACTCTCACACCCTTACCATTTTTTTCACAACCCTTATTTTGGCATATTACCAGTACATTTGACAATGATACGGGCGCCTCCTTCTGCATGCGCCCGCCTTGTGGATTTTTTTCACTACGTTTTACATGCTTTTGAATATAATTTATCCCTTCTACAATAACCCTCATCTCCTTAGTCATTATATTCAAGACCTTGCCCGTTTTACCAGCGTCGTCACCTGCAATCATTTGTACTGTATCGTTTTTTCTTACATGCATATCTTTAAACAACTCTCCATCAAAACATCACATCTACACCACTTCGGGTGCTAATGAAATTATTCTCATAAAATTCTTTTGTCGCAACTCTCTCGCAACTGCACCAAAAATACGAGTCCCTTTAGGACTTCCGTCATCTTCAACAATTACAATTGCATTTCTATCAAACTTCAAATAAGAACCGTCTT
Source organism: Candidatus Scalindua sp. (assembly GCA_046757745.1). GTDB lineage: Bacteria > Planctomycetota > Brocadiia > Brocadiales > Scalinduaceae > Scalindua. The sequence goes on along the minus strand of JBHHYW010000483.1, from coordinate 1,934 downwards.
CACGTCTTATATTTTTCTTTGTTCTTACAATTACGCCTTTAGCCACATCTCCCTTTTTCACAACACCACTAGGAATTGCCTTTTTTACAGCAACGACTATAACATCCCCAACAGACGCATAAACACGCTTCGAGCCACCAAGAACCTTAATACACTTAGCCATCTTAGCACCGGAGTTATCAGCAACATCCAGCATAGTTTGTTCCATTATCATTTTATCAGCTTCCTTATGTCATTTTATAATACGAACTAGTCTCCAACGTTTACTCTTGCTTAATGGCCGTGATTCTACAATCTCCACTTTGTCTCCATTGCCAGCTTTGTTTTCTTCGTCATGAGCTTTATACACAGTCATTCTTTTAACAAACTTTCCATATCTGGGATGCTTTACACGCCTTTCTGATTTCACTGTAATCGTCTTGGACATCTTACTGCTTGATACTACACCAATAACGGTTTTCCTCCGTTTACCATTCTTATCAGTTTCCATTATGTACTTTCTTTTTCACTCTTTTTCTCAAAGAGGTTTGTGTTAATACCTAACTCTGCTTCTCTTAAAACAGTTTTTAACCTCGCAACATCTTTTCTGATTTGTCTATATTGTGCTGAATTACGCAACTCTCCTGCCTGCCATTGAAACCTGAGGTTTAACAACTCTCTCTTGCAGGCATCAAACTCTTCAAGTATTTCTTGATGCGATTTTTCTCTAATCTCACTTGCCTTCAAATCGTCACCCTCCTTTTAACAAATCTTACTCTGACAGGCATCTTGTATGCAATTCTACCAAAGGCCTGCTTTGCCATATCCTCAGGAACGCCTCCTATCTCATATAAAATAGTACCTGGCTTTACAACAGCAACCCATTTTTCAGGTTCGCCCTTACCTTTACCCATTCTCGTTTCTATAGGTTTTGACGTAACCGGTTTGTGTGGAAATATCCTTATAACTAATTTACCTTCTCGCGAAACGTATTGTGTGGCCGCGACCCTGCCAGCCTCAATATGTTGTGCCGTTATCCAACCCGGCTCAGTAGACTGTAAACCATACTCACCAAAACATACGGTATTTCCCCTCGTGGCATTACCTTTAATCTTTCCTCTTTGAGTTTTCCTAAATTTTACCCTTTTTGGCATCAACCGCATAATCAACCCCTTTTTCCAAATCAACTAATCCTTTATAAACCCACACCTTAACACCAATCGTACCGTAGCTGGTTAAAGACTCTGCAAAGCCGTAATCAATGTTTGCCCTTAATGTATGCAACGGAATACTTCCTTGAGTAGACCCTTCTGTCCTTGCTATCTCTGCCCCAGCTAAACGACCGGAGATCTGAACCTTTACTCCCTTTGCACCCATACTCATAGTACTATCAATAGCTTTTTTGATAGTCCTCCTAAATGCCGCCCTTTTTTGTAATTGTTCAGCAATGTTCTCAGCTACTAATTGTGCTTCCAGATCCGGCTTTTCAGTCTCCTGAATCCTAATATCTACTTCTTTCTCAACTAATTTCTCGATACCTTCTTTTAATTTCTCAATTTCAGCCCCTTTACGGCCTATTATCAAGCCTGGTCTTGCTGAATAGATAATGACTCTTGCACCTTCATCACGCGTTCTTTCAATCTCTACCTTTGGTATTCCTGTAAAACGATAGTTTTTTTTAATATACTTTCGTATTTTTTGATCTTCAACCAGTAATTTGCCAAATTTTTTCTTGTCTGCATACCATCGTGATCTCCAATTTTCGGTTATCCCCAGTCTAAAACCTATTGGACAAACTTTTTGACCCATCTTTTTCTTCCTAATTAAGATTCTGAAATAAATACTACTTTAATGTGATAATCTTTTTTCACTACCCGAAAGTTTTTATACTAATTCCTTCCCATCTGACAGCACTAAAGATATATGACTTGTACGTTTCTTAATAGTTGCAGAAA
>JBHHYW010000482.1:0-2654 GCA_046757745.1 Candidatus Scalindua sp. | reverse complement strand
GGACGCTGCCGTTATCTACGAGCGCAGGATACCCGCTTGCAGGATTTTTCCATTGATAATGTCCTTTGCGATAAGGGGTATTATCAGGATTGTGATTGGAATAATTTACAGGTTCGGAATTCCTTTCTTGCCGCGAGCCATTTTTCCGGATGTAAGTTTGAAAAGACGGTGGGGAAGCTGAGTTCCTTTGGCTTATCTACCTTTTACGACTGCAAGCTCCGTGGATCCAGCTTAAGTGAGGTCTCATTCAGCGGCTCCTGGTGGCATGGATGCCGGTTTGAGCAGGAGGATTACTTTTTTGTCCGTTTCCCATCCTCAGTCTTTATTGATACTCAGTTTGTAGGGTGCCGTTTGCAAAAGGCTATCTTCAGGGCAGCAACCTTTATTCGGTGTAGTTTTGAGAGTTGTACGCTCGGCGATGCGGTATTTCATAAGGCCCGGTTAATAGATACGAAATGGATCGATACCGATATCGATCAGGCAGCTAATCTGGATGAGATTCGCTATGATTAGGCCGCGTATTTTCCATCAACTTTTGTGACATATTACTTAGTATCTGTTGCGGAAAGCTCAAATCTCCAAGGTGTCTTCTGAATCCTGTGCTGAACTCGTTTCAGTATTATTTCAGAATCTATATATCAATCCTGAACTTGTTTTCAAGATCAGGAACCCTGAAATGAGTTCAGGGTGACAATATAATATGATGATGGCCAATCTGATATTCAGGCGGTTTACCGTGGGGAGCTACGGAATCAACGGCTATCTGGTGGCTGACCCAGAGACCAGAATCGGGGTTTTTATTGATCCGGGCGGTTTTAGTGCTGAAATAGAGGCATTTATCGAAGAGCGGCAGATCTTGCTCAATTATCTCTTTTTTACGCATGGCCATTGGGATCATACCGAAGGCGTACCAGAGTTTGAGAGCCGCTACACAGTCCAGGGCTATGCCGGACAGGGAGAAGTCCGTGCCGCTAAACATCAGTTACAGGGTGGTGAGATAATCGAGGTCGGGCATTTGAGAGTTGAGGCGCTTTCCACACCGGGCCATACTCCACATGGAATTTCGTTTTATGGGCCAGGTTGTGTGTTCACGGGCGATTCTCTTTTTTGCGGGTCGGTCGGCGGGACAGGCTCAACAAAAGCGGCACAATGTCAGGTTACGAACATCCGCAAACATATCTTTACCTTGCCGGATGAAACCCTGGTATTTCCTGCCCATGGCCCAATGACCACGGTGGGTGTGGAAAAATATTCCAATCCCTTCTGTAAGGAATGACTAAAGTTGCGGGGAATAAAGATTTTTCGGAATTATAAAGGTGTGTGTGTTTTGTTTCCAAAAATAGTAACTCATAGCGGCGGCGCTCACATGGACGATCTGATCTCCGTCTGCATTGTGCTGGCGATGAACAACGATATAAAATGCGTAGAGCGTCGGTCTGCAGAACCTGAAGAAATTGCCGTACAGTATGGGTATTGGATCAGGGGGTGTTCACGATCCTGAAAACAGGAATTTTGACCATCACCAATTTCCGGCAGGTACAAGGAAATGTACATTAAGCCTCATTGCTGACCATTTTGATCTCAAGAATGATTTGGACGAAACGGCCTGGTTTCGAGTGCTTGTGCTTGATGGTACTCTGGGTGCGATTAAAACTGCCGGAGAGATCGACTGCAGCGCCTCTTTACTGAAAGGTCTGCTGAATGGGCCGATAAACGAATTTGTCTTAGCCAGATTCGAGCAGGCAAAGAAACCGACTCAGATAGTAAACCGCTAAAGCTCCTCTCTGCAATAGGCACTCACATAGTCACAAACATCAGAAACATGAAAGAGCGTCTTCAGCTCATTCGGGAAAAACTAACTTTATTTTTAAACAGATGGGGCAGGGTCTTTCAAAATGACAAACCGTCCAATCCATCATGCCTTTCCTCCAGACTGGCGGTGGCTCTTTGATAGAAAACATTCCCGCCATACTAATCGTTTGGCAAGCCCGCCAAAAAACACTGTCGGACAAGCCAGACATCATTTCAGTATCAACAATCATTATGAGTATTGACTCACCAGCGTTATGAGGTATAGTAATATCAGAGGGACACAATGACGAAGAAAATCCTTATTAGACTCATACCATTATTAACCAGTTGCCATTCGCTTAAACCGGTATTGGTGAAAAAGCAACCAATATCGGCGACAAGACAAGTCCGACGAATGTCCAGACTGGCGCAACAGCAAGTTTGTATAAAATAATATAAGAAAAAGGTCTTGGACAAGAACAACTATAACTAAAATTTAAGTTTAAGAGTAGGATGTATGCCATCAATTATCTGTTTGCCTAAATTTATTGAATGATCATTTGCCTCTTCTTCGGTTTCAAAAGCCTCTTCACAATAAAATGGTTGTGTTTGATAACCATCGGAACTAAGCTTGTTGATATGAATAGAAGTCATCCAGACATCGCTACCGCCTGATTTTGATGTTGAAGTATCTAAATCGTAATCTTTATAACGTACAGTCATGATCCTCCACTTTAATTAATTTGATAATAGTGTAACAATTAATAAATTCCATCATACCCTATATCATATCCCTGTCAATTAAAAGTTTCATATATAAGCATAATCAAGTGGTGGTGCTGAGATGTCGTAACCTTTCTTCT
>JBHHYW010000481.1:0-2659 GCA_046757745.1 Candidatus Scalindua sp. | reverse complement strand
CGGTGTCTTAGAGTCTTCTAACGTTGATATAGCAGAAGAGTTCACAAAGTTAATCATTTCACAGAGAGCCTTCCAGGCAAATGCGCGTACGATAACGACAACTGATCAGGTCCTGCAGGAATTGGTTAATATAATAAGATAATAACACTTTTGGATTATAGATTTCGGCCTGCCCTGGTGCGACCCCTGCCCGTCCGGCAGGCGGGCGCACTTTGGTCTGGGCCGGGGATTGCGGATTGATGATTTTGGCCTCATTTCTTTAATTCCGCAGTCCGAAATTAGAAATCGTAATGAGAGACACGAATTTCACGAATTAACCCTGGCCAAGACCGATCAACAAGGTCTCACACGTTGAGATAGCCAAGCGGGCAGGCACGAAACCATTAGTGTTTAATTCGTGAAATTCGTGTCGATATTAAAATCCGCAATCAGAAATCGGAAATCCACAATTGTAAGGAGGAAGGTTTTTCTACAAAACGTGGAAAAAATTATCGTAGATATATAAGCATCTCAGGATTCTAACGAACAACACTCCTCTCTATCCAATAACAAGATTAATCTAAATAGCCGGAATACAAAGCATTACAACATTTTCAAAAAATATTTTGATTTATTCACTTTAAATTCTTTTTCTGGCACAAAGATAGCTTACATAAGAACTCAACTATTTTAATGAATACTGATAGATAGAAAGGTTAAACATGATTGACGGAATTGAGCTGGCAGCCTCGGGATTGGATTCCTATGCCAATGTACAGGATGTTATAGCAAGAAATCTAGCAAATGCCAACACTATCGGCTTTAAAAAGAATACTATCTCTTTCAAAACTATTCTAACAAATGTTAATGGGGTAGAAACAAGCAGCCTTCAGACAAATTATGGTGTTGATCAATCCAGGGGTAATCTTACTTACACAGGTAACAACCTGGATATAGCCATAGATGGTGATGGGTTCTTTACACTGGAGACAGATAAAGGCATGAGATATACGAGGAATGGACAATTCCAGCTTTCAATCAATAGTGAAATAGTAACCGACAACGGTTCAAAATTAATGGGAGATAGCGGCCCGATAATAATCCCAAAGGGTGGCAGGGAAATAGTCATAGATAACAACGGGGTTGTCAAGGTAGACGGCAAAGATATAGGGAAATTGATAATTACTAATTTTACAGACCTTAATAGACTTGTCCCAACAGGTGATTCAACGTTTACAGCGCCTATAGAAACTATAAACGGGAATGGAGATGTAAAATTCAGAGTCGCACAGGGTTATCTGGAAAGATCTAATGTAAATGTTGTTATGGAAATGGTTGATATGATAACTAACATGAGGAGTTATGAAGCAAGCAACAATGTCATAAAGACTTTCAGTGACCTGATGGAACGTTTAATCAGCACTCAAACAATTTAATAAAGGAGACAAGAATCATGATGAAGGCATTATATACAAGCGCAACAGGTATGAAGGCACACCAGTTCCTCCTTGATGTTATATCAAATAATTTAGCCAATGTTAATACAACAGGATATAAACGTGTTCAGGTTAACTTTCAGGATTTATTATACGATAAATTTGTACCTGCAGGTTCGGAATCTGCTCAAGGAATAGAAACGCCAACCGGTTTGCAGGTTGGTAGCGGAGTCCGTGTTGTAGCAACCAATAAAGTATTTACTCAAGGTGTTCCTGAAAATACCGGCAGGACACTGGACCTGGCCATACAGGGAAAAGGATTCTTTCAGATAACACACCCTGATGGAACGATTGTCTACACACGAGACGGCACCTTTCATCTTAACAGCGCCGGAGAGATAGTAAACTCTGAAGGACTGAAACTTGAGCCCTCAATTTCAATTACAGGCGATGTAGTAGGCATCAATATTGGATCCGACGGGACAGTTTCGACCCAAAGCTCAAATGGAGCCAGTCAATCTACAGGCACAATAACACTTGCTACATTTCCTAACCCGGCAGGCCTGGACAGCCTGGGGAAAAATCTCTACAGGGAAACGACTGCATCAGGCACGGCTACAACTGGAACACCGGGGCAAAACGGAATTGGGGAGATTATGCAGGGATTTCGTGAAAGTTCAAATGTGGAGGTTGTGACTGAACTGGTAAACCTCATAGTTGCACAAAGGGCATACGAGACAAGCTCGAGGGCAATTAAAGCAAGTGACGACATGTTACAAACGACAAACCGTATTACAGCATAATAAATAATATGACTCTTCACACTTCTTACTAAAGGAGATCTGCAATGAAAGCCAGAATATCTTTGATTCTTGTTCTAAGTACTTTCATATTAATACCTGACATTTTAGCCAGCGCGCCTGTGCCGTTGGCACGGCAGACAGGCAAGATTGAAGTAAATTTAATGGATAATGTTACGCTGGAAGATAAAACCATCACATTCCGTGATATCTCTACTGTAACCGGCGATGATGTAGAACTGGTAAACAGAATTAATGACATTGAGATTGGAAAGACGCCATGGGCAAATAGTATCAGAACGATAAATAAAGATTTTATGAAGATGCGTTTGAATGCTTCAAACGTTAATGTATCGGACGTAAACTTTACTAATGCCAATTCAGTAACAGTTTCAGTCGAATCAACAAAGATAACCGGCCTTGAAATTTCACAAAAAGCAAAAG
>JBHHYW010000480.1:0-2660 GCA_046757745.1 Candidatus Scalindua sp. | reverse complement strand
GGGGAATCGCTAGTTACCTGCTCCGGTTTGGTTGTTTTGGCGAACAGTTAAATATACAGCTACTATGATATTAGAAATATACGGCGTCTGTATATTTCCAATATCATAGTCATGGTTTATATTACTTTAGAGTAATTTTCAAGTGAAATTTCTAATAAATTTGGGAAAAAACTTGACTTTCACCTGATTTTCACCTATAAGAAAAAAACGAGCCGGTGATTTATTATGGACGATATGGAGGTGTGTTATGGAAAACAAATTGTATGAACGCAAGCATGTTTCATCGAGTGACAGGAATTTCTGGTCTTACTACATAAATGTTTTGATTAAAAACGGTATTCCTGAGAAAAAATTGAAATGGTACGTAAATTGGATCACACAGTTTACACGCTTTATGAACCAGAAGCCATTGGAACAGTGCACAGCAAAAGATGTAAATTGCTTTCTTAATAAACACAGGGAAGAAAACAGAGAAACCTGGCAGGTAGAACAGGCAACTAACGCACTGAGATTTATGTATCGCGATTTTCTGCAGGTTTCCCGGGCGTTATTGAGATCAGATTCTGCTTATAAAAATAATGGGGCAATTTCTGATGAATTGCAATCAGGCCGGTTTTCACAGTCGCAACCATATAATATGATTTTCCGGGATGATGCCTTTACAAAAGAGATAGAATCAAAGTATAAGGAATTGTTTAATAGGCTCAGGGCCGAGATACGTACCAGACATTATTCGCTCAGTACCGAAAAATCTTATGCGCAATGGCTACGACGTTTTCTATATTTTCATGATAAAGAGCCTTTTGAGAATCTTGAAGCTGCCGAAATAAAAGATTATCTTGAGTACCTTGCAGTAGTACGAAAGGTTTCCTCAAGCACTCAAAATCAGGCATTGAATGCGATTGTATTCCTTTTTAAGCAGGTGATGAAAAAAGAAGTTGGTGATATCGGTACTTTCACAAGGGCCAGACAACGAAAGCGGGTTCCTGTTGTGCTGGCAAGGGAGGAAGTTGACCGACTATTAAGCGCCTTGTCGGGTGTTCATGCACTAATGGCGGGTTTACTCGTGTGAAAAAGCTGCATGAAGAAGACGTTGCCAAAGGTTTTGGTGGAGTCTCCTTCTGTCCCTCACTGGAAAGAAAATATCCAGATGCTCCGCGGGAGTGGATATGGCAGTATGTATTTCCATCAACCGGGTCTGGCTATAACAAGCCCCATTGACGTATAAAGAAAATAAAGGCTGCTCTTTTTTTCAACTCACTTTACAGACCATGCATTTAACGCCAAGACAAAAAGAGATTTTTTTATATATAGAATCTTACATCAAAGATAACAAAGCGGCGCCGACTTATGACGAAATACGAAGACGGTTCGGATTCAGTTCGTTTAATGCCGTATTCAAGCATATTAAACAGCTTGAAGATAAAGGGGTAATTACCGTTCAGCCTAATCGATCCCGGGCCATTGCCATCGTTAAGGAGGGGACACCGGCTGTCAGCATTAGGTTATTGGGTAGTATTGCGGCCGGTCAACCGATTGAAGCTATTGAGAGTGATGAAACCATTTCAGTGCCGCAAGAACTTTTAGGAAGAGGTGAAAACTTTTGTTTAAAGGTAAATGGTGATTCTATGACAGGGGATGGTATCTTTAACGGAGATGTTGTCATTGTTAATAAGAGGTCTGTGGCTGATAATAATGAGATGGTAGCAGCTTTAATAAATAATGAGGCGACTTTGAAAAGGTTTTATAAGACAGAGGATGGTGTTGAGTTCAGGCCTTCAAATCCCTTGATGGAACCGTTCAGGGTCAAGTCCGGTAATGTAAAAATACTTGGGGTTGTTGTCGGTCTTTTCAGGAAGTATTGATACAATCGATTGGAGACATATATGATATAATCAAATTGAAACAGTAAAGCCCATCTGTCGACAGAGATTGCGAACATTGCACACAATCATTATTTCTGCGCCTCTACTTCCGCAATAACCTCGGCACACTTATCACATAATGCTGGATATTTTTCTATTTTGCCTACCTCTTTACGGTAGTTCCAACATCTATCACATTCCTTACTATCTGAAACTTTTACCTTGATAAACAGCTTCTAGTAGATCAGGGGGGACACCATACCTGTTTCATTGACATATTAGAATACAAAAGCTATGGTTGCCTGTCCCCGCCAGCTTGTCCGATAAGTCTTTTGGCGGAAATACTTGTCTGGCTGGCGACCAGGTCATCATGGAGGGAACAGAGCAAATTTACCAATTATCTCAGCTTTAAAGTACAGATCCTGTGATTTTTTGCTAAAATAGATATGTGAAGGAATATATTTTAACCAATGAAGCCGCAATAAGGGCAACGTCTTTCTTCGGTATATTCATAGCCATTGCCTTATGGGAGCTAGTGAGTCCCAGGAGAAAACTGTCTGTATCAAAAGGCTTACGGTGGATCAATAACATGGGAATTGTATTCTTTAACACACTGCTACTACGCTTCCTGGCACCCCTCATGGCCGTTGGTATTGCTATTATGGCAGAGGAAGAGAATTGGGGGTTACTGAATAATATAGCCATAAACAGCTACGTTAAAATGTTTCTCGCCGTACTGGTATTAGATTTAATCATCTATCTGCAGCATGTCATGTTCCATACCGTTCCATTGTT
>JBHHYW010000479.1:0-2674 GCA_046757745.1 Candidatus Scalindua sp. | reverse complement strand
CACAAATGGGACCAAAATATTCGAAGAGTTACCAATTACAGCTCAAGGCCTTCATTTCCTCACCTCTAACGTAACAGTTTTCTACAAACCGCCGGGCATCCCTGGCAATTTCTTTCATTTCATCTTCTGCATACGGCTCGATATCGAACATCTTACTGTCCAGACAATTAGTAGGCCTGAATGTCTGCAGAGTATACCTCATCGCGCCAGCAATACTTTGAGAGATTTCGACAATATCCGACTTATCTAAAAAAGCGGGACAAACAGTGGTACGAAATTCATATTCTATTCCACTCTCCATTATTAATTTTATGCTTCTTTCAATATCTGACAAATTACACAATGCCCCACTTGCCGCATTGTACTTCTTTTCTCTTAAAGGCGCCTTTATATCCATAGCCACGCAGTCAATCAACTTTCTTTGTATCAAATCCTCCAATTTATCCGGATTTGTACCATTTGAATCTATCCTGACCTTTAAACCCTTATCTTTGAAGATTTTTATCAATAAATCCACTTCATCTTGGAACGTCGGCTCCCCGCCAGTAATAACAACACCATCCAACCATCTCTTATTCTTTTCAATCCTTCTGTCTACAACCTCCAACGGAATACTCTCAAGCTTGTTAGGTTTCTTGACCAAATGGGTTGCATGACAATATGGACACCTCAAATTACAATGAGGAAGAAAGAGAATAGCAACAACATTCCCTTCCCACTCTATTAAACTACTCTCTATAAAACCTTTTATCGTTATCGACATTACATTATCCTGAAACGAAATCTAGATATCCAATTACTACTTACAACTTTCATTTGAAACCTTAGAATTCTCTTTGTACCTGTCAACCAATTCCTGCATCTTAGTCCTGTCCCAATTGTTAATTCTGTTCTGTGACGCACTCCTTTTTATTCCATAAAGATTAGATGCATCACAGTAAGTGCACACATCTACTAATCTTGGAATAACACGGTGACACTCATTACAGATAGTAAATTCCGGTGATATGGTTAGCTGTGCTGCCTGTGTATTCTCAAAAGTCCGCTTAACCAACTTCATAATACTAGAAGCCGGAGGCCTCTCTTCGCCTACAAATGCATGTATAATTGCACCGGATTCAATCATGCTGTGGAACATACTCTGTGCCTCTATTCTCTTAACCATATCCACAGGCGCATCAGGACGTAAATGGACACTGTTTGTATAGTAAAATTCGTCTCTTTCCATGTGGCCCTTAACCAAGTCGACAGCTTCCGGATAATTTCTGACATCAATCTTGGCGAGCCTTCGACTTGCACTTTCTGCCGGTGATTCTTCGAGCGAGAACTTCAGATTGTGCTTCTTCCCCTCTTCCTTTATCTTGAAATACATATGAGAGATAATGCGCAAGCCGAGCTTAAGGACATCATCATCTTCATGTAATTCTTTACCAATCATATATTGCAAGCATTCATTCAGTCCTATAAGACCGACTATGTAAGTCGCTGCTTCCAGATCTACGTAAGGCCTGCCATCCTTTGCAGCCTTACCGATTTCCCACAACGGCATTTCAGGCCCCGACATCAGCCTGGTAACGAACTTCTTTTTCTGGAAATGAGCCTTGATAGCAATATCTATACCCCTATCAATCTCCTTATAAAGTTCATCAAGTTTCCCCCTACCTGCCCTGTAAGCAGCCTGAGGAAGGCTTACTGTTATGTTCTGGAATCCACAAAATCTCATACTCTCCGGATGATCAATCATGTAATTGTCATCAATAGTCGTACGCAGACGACAACATGCTGACAGGGTTATTTCATCTCTGTCAAATACAAAATACGGCACCCCGTTCTCACTGGCAATCTGAGCCGCATACTCCAGAAGCTCATATTGCTTAGGATCTTTGTATGTATCATGGCTTATATGCAAATCACATTTAGGAAATGCAAATACATGGCCATGGCAATCACCCTCACGCCAAACATCAAGCATGGCCTTTGTAAACCGCTGTGAAGACAATTCATATTCTCCATACGGCCTGCCTGTAAGTTTTCCACCCGGACCAACAGCCTGTATTTTTTTCAGATAATTTGGCACACCTGTATGTATATTGAAATCCAGAAATAATGTCTGGCCCCCTCGAGAGAAAGCACTTTGTGAACCGCTGAAGATTAAGTGTTGGGCCTCCTGCTTCATTTCATCATAGCTCATATTCTCCACATATGGAGCATACATAATGTTTATGTATCCTATCCCCAAAGCTCCGGCATAATAAGCCTGCATTGAGGCAAGAAATGTATTTAAATGACCCGTAAGTGTTCTGGCATGTTTAGCAGGCCCGGAAGATGTATCCAGATTTTCCAGATCTAACCCATATTTTTTCAAATACTCAAGCGAATGAGACGAACAATATACCCTGGTCGGATAACCAAGGTCATGAATATGCACCATTCCGGAAGTATGCGCCTCTGCAATGTCTTTAGAAAAGACTTCCTGGAGGGCAAATTGTTTCATAGTATTTTCAGCAACGGCAAGGTTAATGGCTTCCGGATTATTTGCGGCTATGTTGCTGTTTTCTTTAACCTTTGAATATATAAGCTGTTCAATATCATACTTTGGCATGCCTATGCTGGCCTGCTTTTCAAGCTTCGCATTGTAACCTCTTTCAAAAAGCTCGTTATCAACTAACTCACG
>JBHHYW010000478.1:0-2678 GCA_046757745.1 Candidatus Scalindua sp. | reverse complement strand
CCATTGGAGACAATGCGACCTTAATGATGAACACAATCGACGAATTGAGAGGGTCCAGTGACCTTATTTCTATCAGATCACGTGGAAACTTCAGGCGTCCTTTTGTAGTAGTTGATAATATTGAAAAACAGGCAGAACGAGTAACCGCTGCGGAAGAGGCCAGGATTAATGCAGAAATAGCAGGTTTTAAGAACGAATTAAACAATATTATAGCTTCTGCTAAAGAGGGAGAAGAGGACATTATTGGGAGTTCCATTATTCAGAAGAAAAAAGATCTTGAGTTAAAGCTGCATGACGCCCAGAGGAAGCTGCGTGGTGTTAAAATGAAGAAACGCGAGCAGATTGAGAGACTTGGCAAGATACTTCAAAACTTCAATATGCTGATGGTCCCTGTAGTTATACTCATAATAGCTATAGTACTAGGAATTTGCCGGTCAAAAAGAAAGAGACATTATATCAGTCATGCAAGCGATGCGTAGAGCGGCTTGCTGCATCTAAATTTGAAGCGTGCCCAACCAGGTTCGTCAAGCCATGCCTCTCTTTCGAGAGGATCCCAATTCTGGAGTCCTCTCGAAAGAGAGGTGGACCTCGTTTCCGTAACGAATGATGCTGAATTATGAAATAAATACCATTGGTTTTGGTAGTCATGATTTAGGAATTCACAATGAATAATAAAAAGCTTATTATATTGGGCATCATAACTGTCTGTATGATTGCATGGGCTATAGTTCAGTCTTATATCGCCAACAGGCCCAGGGCTGAAGCGGGAAAATCAGCCTATCTCATCCAGGGATTGGACCCGGCAAACATAGACAGCATAGTTATTGGCACAGGTGAAAGTGAAGTTGCCTTGAAACGTAATAGTAGTCATTTTGTTGTAACTAATAAAGATAACTATCCGGCTGAATCGGGAGACATAAACAGCCTTATCGCTTCATGTCTTGATATAAAAATTGATGAACTCTTTACAGATAATCCTTCAAACCATAAAGACCTTGGTACGACAGAAGAAGAAGCCAAATATGTTGTTAAATTTCTTAAGCCGGGTTCAGAGCTACTGGTTGGTGTTATTGTAGGCAAGGATAAAGAGCAGGGACACGGTACATTTGTAAGGATGATTCCAGGTAACAAGGTATACGTAACCCTGGATTGCCCTTTGATTAAAGACCATGCATTGGATTATATTGACAGGGGGCTTGTTTCCGTGGACCGCAAGAATATTGAATCGGTGACAGTCAGCTCATCAGATGAGACTTATACACTGAAAGCAAAGGATGATGGTGACGGAATTATACTCGAGAATCAACCTCCAGGCAAGAAACTGAATGATAGTAATTGTGAGAACGTATTTGCCGCATTAAATAATCTGAGGTTTGAAGACGTAAAAAAAGCTTCCAGTACAGTCGAAGGATTAAATTTTAACAGGCAGTTTGTCTGCAGGTTGAGAGACTCTACTGTTTATACAATGAAAATCGCACAGAAGGATGATAAGACTTATACAAAATGCCAGGCCGACTTCACAGACAAAACGCCTGTTACGAAGGAGCAAGGGGTTGTTGAGTCTGAAGAAGAGCTTAAGAAAAAGGAAGTAAAACTATTTGCTAAAGACAAAGCAGAAGAATTTTCTTCAAAACACGACAATTGGGTTTACGAAATTTCAGAAAGTGACGCCGGGAATCTTGTAAAGAAACTTTCTGAATTATTTGAGGATGAAAAAAAGGAAGAGACAGAGGGCGATTAGCCTGCTTTTTCTGAACACTCCTTCATGATAAATTCAACGCTACATCTTTTTTCTTAAATCTTCGATTGCATTAAAAGCGGTATCCAGCTTTTCCCTTGCTTCGTCCCTCTCTCCTTGCGCCTTTCCAACTACCTTTAAAATATCTAAAGTACTTACCATTCCAACCACCTTCTTCCCTTCGACAATCACGAGTCTGTGAATATTCTTATTGCACATTGTATTTGCAATATCGTGAATGCTGTCGTCCGAGTTGGCCGTTATCACGTTAGCTGCCATTATATCCTTTACTTCTGTATCTGCCATGCTTGAGGTGTCTACTTCTATAGAGTCCTCTGTCATCTGCTGTGATTCAATGCCTGTAGAACGATAATAGTCGCTTATGCTATTTGCATGCATGCCTTTTTTAAGATCATAGTTTACAATATTACTTTGAGAAACAACGCCTACGAGGTTTTCATTTTCATCAACAACTGGTGTGCCGGTAATCTTATGCTTTACAAAGATCTTGTCCAACTCATCAATTCTCATCTCAGGATTAACACAGATTACATCCTTTGTCATTATGTCACTGGCTTTATAGTCATACATTTCTAATCATTTCCTTTCTAAAAAGCGTTATTAGACGTTCGCCATAAACTGTCTTAGAAATTTCCTTTTAAACCACAGATTACACAGATGGTACAGTTTTTCAAAAATTGTTTTCTTTGGTTATTATTTTCTTAAATGTAATCAGCGAAATCTTAATCTGTAGTTTCTTTCTTAATGTGATTTACTGGTTTTCCTTTCCGCAATCCGCAATTAACAATCAACAATATATCATCCTGTCGCTCATATTCTCAATCCGCATGTGTCAATAGTTATTTATAGTACATTAATCCGTAAAAATAAATAGGTATAACACCTTATTATTTAATGTTTTTGCCTTATTTAAATAAAT
>JBHHYW010000477.1:0-2687 GCA_046757745.1 Candidatus Scalindua sp. | reverse complement strand
TAATAAAATCTAAATTGAGCGATTTAATATTACATGCCGTTGTAGTCGCTGGCTTTAGCCTGCGTTGTTCATCACTTGATGGGTTTATGTAAGTTACGCAACCTCAAGGTTGCGGCTACAAAATCGCTCAATTTAGGTAAAAGGCACAAGAATCTCTAATTCAGAACCCTTATTTCTTCCTGAATGTATTCTTAAACTCCCATTCATAAGAGCCACTCTTTCCTTCATACCTAATAAACCAATACCTGAACCATTTGTATTTCCATCAAAATGCTCTTTTGCATCAAACCCCTTACCGTTATCTTTTATTATCATATGGATTCCCTGCTCATCCTGTACAATGTCTATTGTAACATCTGTTGCTTCAGAATGTTTTGTTACATTGTTCAAAGCTTCCTGTGTACAACGATATAAGAGTATGTCTATCTCAGGAGAAAATCTTTCAACAATATTTTCACCTCGAACCTGTACGTTTATATTAGTTCTCTCAGAATAGTATTTTGAATATTCTCTTATCGCTGCCAGGGCGCCAAAATGATCGAGCAAAGAAGGTCTGAGGTCAAATGCAAGCGTTCGTATTTCCTGCAAGGCATGTGTTACAAGCTGCTTTGTTTCGGCAAGTCTATCCTTGATATTTGTTGAGCTTCCCGGAATACTTTTTTCCATCATCTCTATATTAATTTTCATGGCCGTAAGTGCTTGCCCTGTCTCATCATGAAGTTCCCGGGAGATTCTCCTTCTCTCTTTTTCCTGAATGGAGATTATGTGCGAAGATAATAGCTGTAACTCCTTCCCATGTTTTTCAGCCACCTCCACCTTCTTTCTTTCTGTAATATCACGCACAAATGCCCTCGTCTCTACAAAACCATTTTTCGCATCATACATGGCGTTCGCATTGATTTCAACATATATTATCTCTCCGTGTTTTGAGAGAAACATTGTTTCTATAGAGTCACTACCTTTTTCAATTACTTTCCGGATATGATTTATCACTTTCTCACGCTCATTAACAGGCACAATATTTTCTATTTTCATTCCCATAAGTTCTTCAGATAGATACCCAAGGTTATCTAACATTGTTTTGTTCATGCCCACAAAAAATCTCTCTTTATCGGTCTGGTAAATAATTTCTGAAGAATTTTCAATAAGATCCCGATACCTTTCCTCTGATTGTTTCAGATCATCTCTGAATTTCTTCAAGTCTATAGTCATCTTGTTGAAGGAATCTGCTAAATTGCCTATCTCGTCTCTGGACTTAATTCCTACTATGCTCTTTAAATTACCGTTTGCTATATCTCCCGCTGCCAAAGCCAATGAAGTTATAGGCATTGTTATCTTCTTGGCAAAGACGATTGCAACTGTTACTATAATCATAATGCCCACAACACCCATAATTATGGCAAAACTTCTCAGCCTCGCAAGTGGAGCGAAAGCCTCGGAGATACCCTTTTCAGCCAGCACGACCCAACCCATCTCCTCGATATACCTGGACACGCCAAGTATCTTGTGGCCTGTATAGTTAGTATATATACCTGTCATACCCACTTCATTATCGAATGCTGCCCTTACACCATCTGTATCAACTACCTGTTTAAGTATGGCATATTTATTGAATCTTGATTCAGTAATCATCAACTTATCTCTGTTCACAATATACATCTCTCCCGTCTCTCCCAATCCCTCCAGTTCTTTTACCTGCCCAAATTCACCTATAACTTCACTGCGGGCAATCTTTCTAAAACTATTACCGCTATATCTATTAGCGATTATGCCTATAGTATGTAGTGCGTCATTGCTCAATATTAATCTTGCTACATCGAAGAATGTACTTTGTTCATATTCTGAAGACCATTTTATATCGCTTATGTAAAAACCCTTGCTCATTGTCTCTGAAAACCATGTTTCACCTGAAACATCCTTGCCAATTTGCTCATTCGCTGTTGAACTGATTATTTTACCATCGAGATCAACTACAAACACTACAAGGATATCAGGGTCAAGTGGTTTCTTGTTCAGAGTAAGATGAGTATTTAAGCGGTCAGTACAATACTGAATCCTCTCTTTTCTTAAGATTATTTCTTCTGTACAATCTCTTACAAAACCATCAGAGCTGAAGTCAATGATTCTCCCTCTTTTCCCTTCTAAAAAAACATTTACGTGTTTCTCTAATTCATCAGCAGCTATTTCCAGTTGATCAAAGATATTTTTTTTTACAGTTTTGTAGGTATATATATAGCAAAATGTCGCTGCTATAGTTGCGATTAAAACAGAAGGAAGCAGGAACCATAACAAGCTTTTAGCTCTAATAGTCATTTTCTATCCGATCCTGATTTTGAATTCTTCTACGCAATTTAGATTGGCAGTTCGCCGAAGTAGCCGGTCATGAAATGTGCTAATTTACCGTATTTATATTTGTCTCTCTATCGCGAAAATGATAAGTCTCTCCTGCCTCTACAAAAATCTCCGGCTCCATCTTAATACTCCTGATCCAGGAAGTTTCGCCGGGCGGCTTCCAGTATAATTTGTACCCTCCGGGATGTACTCCTTCAAAAAGATAACGTCCATTCTCATCTGTAATTGTTTCAAGTCGCAGACCTTCCTTCGGCTGACCAAACATTCCCCATTTCTCCAGCATCATTATTTTTACCTGACACCCCGGAAGAGGCTTGCCTTTAGCAAGCATACGG
>JBHHYW010000476.1:0-2691 GCA_046757745.1 Candidatus Scalindua sp. | reverse complement strand
CCGAGGAAGGAGATGTATGTAAGCCGTTCAGAGAAATGCTGGCGGATTCTATGGATCTTGCAAGAGAACCTCATAAAGGTAGAAAACTGATTACGGCGACATCTTTTCTCAAAAACTTACTGATCGAAGCCTTTACACAATCTTCATTCAAATTCAGACTTGTTACTCTTCTTATCTTCTTCTTCACAACTGTTGGAATTGGCACATTATTCTATACCATATACTCCGGCCTGACAGAAACAACTAAAAGAGTAAAACTATTAGAATTTGAAAGTGCCATCGGCAAAAAGATAATCAAAGATTTTAGTAATGGTGTTTGCTTGATCCAGTGTTCTTTTTCGTTAGTTGACGAAGTATCCGGTGAACCACTAAAAGCATGGAATAATGGTCGTCTACTGACTAATAATCTTACCGGAACAGGATTTATAATCAGCAAGAACGGTAAGGTATTAACAAATCGCCACGTCGTAGAACCATCGTGGAATCAGGTGGCAAACTTCATTCCTACAGAGCCGGGTTTAAAACCCAGGATTGAGGTATTAAGGGCCTTTTTCCCGAACGTAAAAAATCCTGTTCTACTTAAAGTAGAGAAGGTCTCTGAAGTGGCCGATGTTGCCCTGTTAAGTTTCGAGCCTGAAGGTATAGATATCCCTGTACTTGAATTGGATTTGAGCGGGATGGATGCAATAGAAGGGGAACCAGTCGTCCTGTTGGGTTATCCGGCCGGCATGAATGCTCTTTTCGCAAAATCTGATCCGGATATTGCAAAAGAAATATCAAAATTACCATTTTTAGAAGCCGCTCAAGAACTTTCAAACCATCACTTGATAAAACCTATATCAACTCAGGGACATATCAGCGATGTCTTAAACGAAAGAATCATCTACGACGCATTGACAACTGTTGGAGGTAGTGGCGGCCCGCTTTTTAACAATAAAGGCAAGGTAGTTGCCATAAATTACGGTATCTTTCGCGGTTTCAGCGGTGCAAACTTTGGCGTCCCCATAAAGTATGCCATAGAATTAATAAAAGATGAAGAACATTAATACGATTATCTTTGACATGGATGGTGTGGTTGTAGACGGTATGCCATACCACATCCAATCATGGAAAGAGGCATTGTCAACTATAGATATGTCTGCATCTGACCTCGAAATTTACCTGATGGAAGGCATGACAGGCAGGGAAACAATGGAAATATTTGTCGGTAAATCCAACATGTCTCTTTCAGACGAAACTGTTGAAAAAGTGATTAAACTTAAACGCAAGATATTTAATGATATATTTACCGTAACATTAATGAAGGGTATTAAAAATTTACTATTTGAATTAAAGGATCGCCAGTACAATCTTGCACTGGTTACCGGTACTCGTTTAGAGGTTGTGAAGAAGGTTTTACAGATGGGGCTGGACGACATATTTACGGTTATCATCACCGGAGAAAGAGTAAATAAGGGGAAGCCTGATCCCGAACCTTATGTAAAGGCCGTAGATGAACTTGGCGCCAGGAAAGAAGATTGTATAGTAATTGAAAATGCGCCGGCAGGTATAACTTCGGCAAAGAATGCGGGATTGACATGCTTTGCAGTACAAACCTCTCTTTCGGAAGAATATTTAGAAGATGCAGACAGGATATTTCAAGACATTGATGACGTCTCTAAATTTTTGTTAAAGTGAGAACTCGGTTTCTCAAAAAACAGTTCATATAGAAACTATACCGATAAGTTCAAGTAGCAATTAATATTAAAAAACAGAAATACAGAAGACTTGTTGACGGTACTCATTGGAAAGTCTTATGAGGGTATGTTCTGTACCTTTTCTTTTAAAAGTCTCCCGGATTTGAATCTCACAACTCTTTTTGGAGGTACTTCTACAGTTGCGCCTGTCTTAGGATTCCTTCCAATCTTAGCTCCTCTTCCAACTGTAGTGAGAATGCCAAAGTCCCTGAACTCTAGACGGTTCCCTTTTACAAGCTCTTCAGTGCATAACTCTAAAAAAAGCTGGATTGTTTGTTTAGTAACTATTTGCGGGCTTCCTAATTTCTGGGAAATAGCCTCAGCTAATTCTCTCTTTGTTATTGTGGCCATAGTCTATTTACTCCATAAACATTTACAATTCATAAGATGGTGATTATTATACACATAAGCTTAATTATGTCAATAGCTTTGAGATAAAAGCCATCTTTTAACTGGATTTTTTCAAAAGAGTGCATTTATACTAACTTTATAAAAGATAAGGTTTTTAAGATTCCATCATGAAATTCACCGAGTTTGTACACAAGTGTAATAAAACAAATAGCTTCCCTTTCTATATAGTATGTGGAAGTGAGTATTTCTTAAAAAGACAGGCTTTAATGGAGATAAAAAAGCGGTTCTTTTCTGAAGGAGGAGTTGAACAAGGCTTGATCGAGTTTAATGGCAAAGATACCGATCGTAATTTTTCCGGCAACCTGACAGAAGGCAATAATCTGAAAAGCGCAGGACCTTCCACTTTGTTTAGTGATGTTATTGATGAAGTCAAAACCACTCCCATGTTTGGAAAACGCAAACTGATAATAGTTGAAAACGCTGATGCATTCCTGGGTAAATACCAAGACAAAGTTTTAGGCTATCTTAAGAATCCTTGGAGTGTTAACCGCTTGATTTTAGAAGTCTTGTCCATAGACAAAAGGACAAAATTGGCAAAGGCCAT
>JBHHYW010000475.1:0-2696 GCA_046757745.1 Candidatus Scalindua sp. | reverse complement strand
TAAAAGGCTGCCCGATGTTTTTACACCCTTATGGGTTGGAAAGTGGTAGAGATTGCGTTTTGTGTATGAATTGTTATAAGAATTGTAGTCACGGTTCAATAAAAGTCAATCTTCAGGTACCAGGAAGTGACATAGTCGAATTGTCTAATAGATCTCTGGCTGATTCATTCCTTTCTTTATCATTATTAGGTATACTTTTAGTCGAGTACAGAAGCCTTCTTAGTATAGATTCAGGATTGTTTCAATCTTTATACAACTTTACCGGAATCAATCAAACTGTACTTTATACACTAACATTCATCTTTGTATCTGCAATGCCAATTGTTTTGATTGGTTCTCTTGATTATATATGCAGTGGGTTTTCGTTTGGCAATGCGAAAAAAAGGATTGCGGATTTTGGATATGCAGCTATTCCACTTGCGCTTATGGGACATCTCGCCTTTTACTGGGATAAACTTAAGGCAAGTTTCCGGATGTTATTGGAAATAACTAATATTTATAAATCAGGTAAGGCAGGAAATGAAGCTCTAATTATTAATAAAATAGGTGATATATCAGCGCTTGAGTTATTATTTGTTTTTGCGGGGTTTATAGGAAGTGTTTATGTTTTCTATCTAACATCGAAGAAAACAAGACATATCTTAACAAAGGCTACTATTGCCTGTTACTTTACTGTTTTTGCCATCTTTGCCCTTTTATACATAAGTATACTGTAATTTATCAAGGTATTTATGAAGTTGAGTGGCAGGATAATATATTTTGATTTTGCATGCAAAGTAATGCAATAACTATTATGCAGTCAGTGCTATGCAGGCAGTCGTTGGTTATGTGTTGACGGCTTTGAGATTATGAGATTCTAATGTACAATATGAAAATGCGTCTAGCAGTGAGTATTATTTGGCTAAAGACGGAAACGTAATCAATGTGTCATTAGCTCTAATTTTTTTACGCGGATCCCTTGCCCCCAGAAAGCAAATAAACTCTTTCAGCAATTCCTCGTTAAAGCAATCTAACATTTCTGCCTTCATTTCTGCCAGTGCGGCAAAAGGTCTTTTTGCAGCTGCATACGGCCTGTGAGTCGTCATTGCATCATATACGTCAATAATTCGTGATATACTTCCAAAAAAATGGATATCACTACCTCCAAGTCCATAAGGGTAACCTGTTCCATTGCGGTTTTCATGATGTTGAGCGACTATTTTTAAACACAGTGAATCAACGTTTTTCTTTGGTTCTAAAATATCCAGTCCTGCTTTAGGATGCTTCTTTATTTCACTAAACTCCTCCTTCGTAAGGCGGCCGGTTTTATTGACGATTTCTGAAGGAACTACTACCTTGCCTATATCATGCAGCAACATACCTGTCCCGAGGCAATCCAGCTCATGTTCACTTAGGGAAAGATATTTGCCAAAGAGTAACCCAATTACTGACATGTTAATAGAATGAGAATATGTACGGTAGTCGTGGGAGGTAACTTCAAATAAACTGGAAAATGTATTTTCATTCTTAAGGATGTGGTTAACTGTGCTACCTATCCACGCTGAAGCTCTTTCAATGTGTTTACCTGATTTTGGATTCTCCAAAAGCTCCTCTGTTATGTTTGTCGCGACCTGATAAAGAGATCCTGATTTTTCTAAAGAAGTTTTATTTCTATCATCAACAATACTCTTAAGGTTTTCTTCCTGATATTTGAGGTATTTGTCAGTATCTTTTTTAGAGATATAAAGCTTTTCTGCATTTTTGCTTAGTAATTCCTCCTGTCTCTCAGCACTGAAATGATCATCTGCACGGCAAAATAAAATATATCTGGCTTTTCCACGAACGTCGTTTCTCAAAAACAAATCAAACGCTAATTTTGTGTTTTCAACTAAAGCGTTTTTTGTTATTGCAGTATATTCGTTAATTGTTGAAGTTGTAGGGTTTTCCATTATAGATAGTAATTAATTTAGCCAAAAATTATCCGTTAAAAAAAGCAATAATACCAAGTTGCCATGTACTTTTACCAAACATTTTCAGCACTTACAGCCACACGTTCACGGCTTATATCGCTAAAATCGTGCCCAAAGTATTTTATATACACAAAAATAAGTGATTCAGGGGAAAGATATGCCGTAAGTGGATATATATGAATCTGTTGATTTATTTCATTTTAAAACTTTGACATACTAAATATTGTATCAAGTCATTAGTAAGATAGCGTATATTGATATTTACTTTTTTTGAATGAGGCAAACCAACAGAGTCATATACTTATCCCATTATCTGTTATGGATTTACTGATAATATCGTTGGGTAGCAGCTCTTTTTTCTACTTTTATTGCCTTGTCTATTTTTTCAACGTTTTGTGGGTAAATGTTTCCGCTTTTAGATACTATGGTCTAAATTAAAGAGAATAACTACATATGCATAATAATCTATGCGTTTTTTACTTCATTTCCACTGTTTTTGTGTTATTATGATTCATATGGATTTCACTTAATTTCGAATATTTCCAGGGAGACAAACTATGATAGTAGCTGAGTCAAAACCATTTAAAGAAATATATGACATGGTTAAAGACTTCAGTAAAATTTGTGTGATCGGCTGTGGAGATTGTGTAACTGTATGTCATACAGGCGGCCAGAAACAGGTAGAAGAGTTGGCATTAAAATTACGCATTGCGGCAAAAAGAGATGGCCGAGAGCTTGAGGTAAAGG
>JBHHYW010000474.1:0-2700 GCA_046757745.1 Candidatus Scalindua sp. | reverse complement strand
ATCAGCCCACCTCTCTATAGGAAATATATATTCCCGGCAGGGGAAAAATGATGAAACCATAGCCGAATACAAACAGTTCCTTACTATGGCGCCTGATTCTCCGATTGGGTACAACGAACTGGCTTATAACTATGCAGAAAGTGAAACCAATCTGGACAAAGGCCTGGAATATGCTCTAAAAGCTGCCAGGTTAGCGCCAAAGGATGCATCGATCCTGGATACGTTAGGCTGGGTATACTTTAAGAAAAGTAATTTTAAGAAAGCTATCGAAAACCTGAAATCTTCAGTCGAATTAAGACCAAACTCACCAACAATAAGATACCATCTTGGATTAGCGCATTATAAAAATAGTGATCTCAAAAACGCCTTAGACGAATTCAAAAACTCTTTAGCCATATCGGGAGGATTCAACGAATCATCCCAGTCTAAGGAAATGATTAGATTAATTGAAAACCAGTTGAGCCAAACACAATAAGAAAGGTTGTACAAGAATTCATGCTTAAAGAAATGGCATGAACGTTTTCTAAACATTACCAGACTGGTATCACAGCAATCCCTGAGATAAGCCCATCTGAAGTTCAAGTTTATCCTCGAATTTCATAGCTACTCCCAATCTGTTACCTTGACTGATGACATTTTTTATGTCATTCCTGACAACAGAACCACTTCCCTTAAGATTGATATCTCTTGACTTAAAACCCGGCGTGGTTGCAGATGCCTTTATCTGAATAGGGATCATTGTCCCCAGGACAAATGCATTTATATCATTTGTTATCACTTCGAAATAAACTCCAGTCGAGCTAATGTTTACTGTCTCGCCCTTATGGCCGTTTGATATTATCTGTAATGACAGATCTAATCGTTTATCTACCCTTCTGTCAGGAACTTGTTCACTGGTTAACATACTATCTCTATCCTCTTTAATGTTACGGCGTCACACTGAGCACGTTCGTACGCTCAGTGTAAACTCAGTCGAAGTGTTATCAACATTGAAATTTCTATACATAAATTTACATTAACTGTTCCTCTCAGCAGTAAGCATTAGCAGGCAATGCCTCATCTCCAGCATCTTCTACAAGCTTTTGCGCAATCGCCTCCACCGCTTCTGTAAGCATCGGTACAGATAATCCATCTTCACTGATTGTATTATTATTCATATAAAACATGGTTTATATCCTCATTTAAAATCCCGGCGGGCTGTACACACACGGACATCTACCCGCCCGGAGACCAGTGGATATTCCTTTTCTCTATCCTCTATCCATCCCAGAAGATATGGGTTTAAGCTAATACACCAACAGCATCTTTAGACTCATTTTCAGTTTTCTGCACATCCTTATAGCTATCAAGTGCAGCACTGATATTATTGGATAACGAGAACAAGCTTACGGCATTGACATTACCACTGCCTTCTCCAGCACCGCCTATACTGTTAATAGTTTCGTTACCGTGTCCATTGCCAGACGGCTGGCTTATTGTCTCCTTATTTACCTGAGCAATTCCCAGCTTGTTTCCGACATCTCCTCCATTTGACTGATTGCCAAACGCTCTATTTATGCCGGAAAACATATCACTCAGTCTGGATGCAAAGTTTACTAAACCCTGGCCTTTATCTTCAACATTACTATCTTCGCCTTCCACTTTATCTGCAAATCCATTGATCATCTTGTCAATACCATTGAAGATGTCTACTATCTGGCTAAACGTATTATCTGCTTCTCCACCATCATTAACTATCTTAGATACTTCCATTTCTCCGCCTGCCTCTGCTACTACCTTTTCTTCTTTTACTATTAGCTCTGAAGTTGTTGTCGCTGTTGCCTCTTCTTCAACGACTACCTGCCCCAGAGGTGTTGTTTCAGGTACCTTTTCTTCTGCGATTATCGGCCCCGGAGCATTATCTTTGGCAGTCTGACTGGCTTCACTTCCTAGAGGTGTCGCAGGTGCGTTAGCGGCTTCCTTTGCCTTTTCTGTGTTTTTCTCAGCATTTGCCTTAGCTGCACTATCTGCATCAACTACATTGGTTTCTTTTTCCTTAGTTGCATTAGCTGTCTCCTTTACCCTTTCGGCATTCTTATCATCACCGTCATCCGTTTTTTTTACCGGTTCCAATGGATCCATAGTTTCTATCGGTTTAACTGTTACGGTCTGAGTCTGAGTGGATGCCGCTTTTTGATCATAGGCATTTCTCAGTGCGGAAACTATTCCGTACAGCTTCTTGACGGCGGCTCCGTATAGCTTGTTGTAGAATGACTGTTTATTAGTCTTATATGAACGGTAGTCATTATATGCCTGTTTTATTTCTTTGCCGATAACCTTATTAGCCTTTCTATTTGCATTCTTGATTATACTACTGACTTTACTCGAACCCACGCCGAGTTTCCTCAGCCCCTTAACGAGATGCCTAAGTTCTTGCTGATTTTTCTTCATGGCTTTACGAGCGTTCTCTCTCTGATCCTGAGCCTTCTCATTGGCCTTCGCCAGTTTGTCCACGGACTCTTGTACCTTAGACCCACTTTTTGTAGCAGTTGTTGATGCAAACTCTACGCTCTTTTTACTGACCTCGACTGTATCAGTCTTGATTACTTTTGACTGATCTATGGCGGCATTACTATTTGTATTGTTATTAGCTCCATTATTAGCCGCGTTATTTGCCGCATTAACCCTTGCCATTGCTTCATCCTTTGTTTCTCTTACTTG
>JBHHYW010000473.1:0-2702 GCA_046757745.1 Candidatus Scalindua sp. | reverse complement strand
ATTCGGGGAACATTATATTTATTAGCCTGTCTCCACACTGTCTCTGTTTGTGCCTCAACGCCACCGACACCACAAAAAATACATATCGCACCGTCTAAGACCCTTAGAGATCTTTCAACTTCAATTGTAAAGTCCACGTGTCCCGGAGTGTCAATTACGTTTATTTGATAATCTTTCCAAAAACATGTGGTTGCTGCGGCAGTAATTGTAATACCCCGCTTCTGCTCTTCCTCCATCCAGTCCATTGTTGCAGTACCTTCGTGCACCTCACCTAATTTGAAATTCTTACCGGTGTAGAATAGTATACGTTCTGTCGTTGTAGTTTTCCCTGCATCAATATGTGCAGCTATTCCTATATTCCTTAGATTTGCCAGATTTCCTTTTTTCATAATACGCTTATTTTAAAGTTACCATGCAAAATGGGCAAAGGCTTTATTTGCCTCAGCCATTTTGTGAGTATTTTCCCGTTTTGTTATTGACACACCCTGCTTCTTATATGCATCAGATAGTTCGTCTGCCAGTTTTAGATACGTCGCTTTACCCTTTTTGCTTCGTGTTGCTTCAAGTATCCATCTAATGCCCAATGATAATTGCCTCTTCCTAGACACCTCAATCGGAACCTGATATGTCGCTCCACCAACACGTTTTGACTTTACTTCAACCAACGGCTTGACATTATTGATGGCCGCCTCAACTATTTCCAAAGGCTCTTTATCGGGAAATCTAGTTTGCAATAAATCTGTTGCCTGATAAAAAACTTTCTCGGCAACACTCTTCTTGCCTTTATGCATTAAATTATTAATAAACTTAGCAACTAAGGTACTTCTAAAACGCACATCAGGCCGTAGAAAAACTTCTGTACTTCTATATTCCAGTGACATTTATTATCTCCCATACAACCAAACAACAAATAAGCTAAAGATCATTTTGAACCTTTTGCCCCGTATTTAGATCTGCCGCGCTTTCTACCATCAACACCCGCTGTATCCAATCTGCCTCTTATTATGTGATATTTAACGCCAGGAAGGTCACGTACCCTCCCACCCCTTATCAAAACTATTGAATGCTCCTGCAAGTTGTGCCCTTCGCCCGGTATATAAGCTGTAACCTCTTTTCCGTTTGTCAGCCTTACCCTTGCCACCTTCCTTAAAGCAGAATTAGGCTTTTTAGGTGTTCTCGTCATAACCTGAAGGCAAACACCTTTCTTTTGTGGACATCCTTCCAAATCAATACTTTTACTTTTTTTCACTATCTTTTTTCTACCTTTTCTTACTAACTGATTTATTGTTGGCATATATTATCCCTCTAGCTTAATTAGATAACGTTGGTAACAACTCTTCCTTCTCTTCAATCTTATCATCAGATGTCTCTACGACCTCTTTCTCCTTAACCAACTTAAGATATGGTTTGTATCCCGTTCCGGTTGGCACCAAATGCCCGAGAATTACATTTTCTTTCAGTCCTACAAGCATATCCCTATTTCCTTCTAAAGCAGCTTTTGTTAATACCTTGGTTGTTTCCTGGAAAGATGCCGCTGATATAAAACTATCGGCCTGTACGGAGGCTTTAGTGATTCCCAACAATAATGGTTCAGCGCTGGCAGGCTTACCGCCGTTTTCTTTAGTCTGTTTATTGATGTCCTTAAACTTAAACTTGTCAATAATCGCACCTTGTAGTAATTTTGTATCGTTAGCTTCATCTACTTGCACCTTTCGTAACATCTGTGAGATAATTATTTCAATATGCTTGTCATCTATTGGTACGTTCTGTGAACGATAAACATTTTGAACTTCCTTTAATGTATACTGCTGTAATTCTTCTTCACCACAAATCCTTAAGATATCCTGAAGAACGAGAGGGCCTTCTACCAACGCGTCTCCCGCTTTTACACGATCCCCCCTGTGCACCCTTAAATGCTTACCACGAGGAACAAGATGGTCTACTTCCATTCCGGATTCACCTTTAACAATTATCGTCCTTTTACCCCTCTTCTTTTCACCTAGTTCTACTATGCCATCTATTTCACTCATTACAGCAGGATCCTTTGGTCTTCTTGCCTCAAAAATCTCTGATACTCGAGGTAGTCCACCAGTTATATCCTCTGTTCTCGTAATCTCTCTGGGCGTTTTAGCCAGAAGCGTACCGGCGATAACCTTTGAACCCTCTTCAACCTCTATATGCGCCTTCTCCGGTATTGGATAAAGCCCATGGATTTTCCCTTTACTGTCCTCAAGAATTATTTGAGGATGAAGGTCCCCTTTATGTTCTACAATCACCTTTCTTTTAATACGGGTTACAGCATCATATTCCTTACGCATTGTTTTATTTTCTATTATATCTTCAAAGCGAATTTTACCCCCCATCTCAGCGAGGATTGGAGTCATATGAGGATCCCATTTGATTATTGTTCGTCTCGCTGCAACCTTTTCATTCTCCTTCACTAAAACCGTTGCACCAAGCGGTACGGCATGTTTTTCGAGTTGCCGTCCCTTGTCATCTACAATGAATATTTCTCCCTTACTACCCAGGGTAATGTATTCTCCTTGTGGATTCTCTACTACATTTAGATCGCTATAGTTGATCCGGCCTGCTCTCCTAACCTTTATTGCTGATTCTTCAATTGATCGTGTCGCGGTTCCACCGATATGAAATGTTTTCATGGTTAATTGAGTCCCAGGTTCTCCTATTGATTCGGCAGCAAT
>JBHHYW010000472.1:0-2702 GCA_046757745.1 Candidatus Scalindua sp. | reverse complement strand
TGATTCCTCAACTGTCAGCTTTGATGAATCAATCGTTAACTCAGGATTGAGCGGTTCTTCATAGGGGGCTGAAATGCCGGTAAAGTCCTTCACCTCACCTGCACGTGCCTTTTTATATAAACCTTTTGTATCACGCTCCTCACAAACATCAAGAGGGCATTTAACATATACTTCTATAAATTCACCTCTGTTCAGCAATTTCCTGACACCATCCCGGTCTTCTCTATATGGAGAAATAAAGGCTGCGATTGTTATTATGCCTGCATCCGTAAACAATTTTGCAACTTCACCAATCCGGCGGATATTCTCAGTGCGGTCTTCAGGCGAAAACCCAAGGTTTTTGTTCAGGCCGTAACGTATGTTGTCACCATCGAGTATGTATGCCTGATGCCTGTTCTCAATGAGGGCATGTTCAAGCTCAACAGCAATTGTTGATTTACCGGAACCTGAAAGGCCTGTAAGCCATATGGTTACACCCTTCTGATTCAGCAATTTTATCCTGCCTTCCTTTGTAATCTTGCCGTGATGCCATTTGATGTTAGTTGCTTCCTGTTCTGCCATTCCAGATCCTGTCTAAATATTAAAGAATTAATTTAAAGCCGATCCCGATGTATTTGCAATTTTGCCTAAGAAAGGTTTTAATAAATCATTATATACATTATCCCACAGATAATTACAGAATACTTTTCGGTACATACGATGTGTTCGTAATTGTCCTAAAAATTCTAAGACATTCTCAGCTATTTTCTCTGGACTATCTTTCAATGGAAAATAGAACACGTCTTCTCCCGCAATGGATTTAAACGATTCTATATCTGAGCAGGCAATTGGCAATTTCATCATTCCGGCTTCTAATAATGGAATCCCAAATCCCTCTCGTTTACTTGGCAGAAAAAGTATATCTGATATCTGATAAAGATCACGAATCGTCTCCCAGTCTGCTGACATCTGCTCTCCGCTTTCAAAAACATAATCAGAAAGTATGATGAAATGCTCTTGTACTTGTAGGGATTCTGCCAAATCTTTCAGCTTGTTAAAATAATGTAATGTTTTTCTTTCGTGTGGGTCATATGCTCCGGATAAAAGAAATTTGGCCTTAATGCCTTTATTATGAAAGGCCCTCAGGACTTCAATAGAGAGTTCTATATTTTTCCTGGGATGCAGTCTCGCAGGCTGTATCATTAATAAATCTGTAATGAATAAGTTGTTTTCCTTAATCAGGCGCATGGTGGTTTTGCCCAAACGGAAAGCCTGCATCGGATCTATTCCGTTTGGTATAATATTAATTTTCTTTTTTGTTCCGTACAACGCTTGAAATTCTTTTGCCCGGCTTGGCGAGATAGTTATGTACGCAATTTTTGGATTGTACTCTTTGAGAATCAACCAGTGCTTTCTTTCTAACTCCTTTGAATAATTCTTATAAAAATACGGTGAATCATGGTTCCAGTTTATCACCTTAATGGTTTTAGTATCTGCCAACTTATGCAATGCTAACGTTAAAGGTAGATTGTAATGCATCGAAAGCACATTGTGAGCTATAAGGATATCAAAATTTTTGAGACTATCTTTCAAATATTTAAGAATTGTACCTGTCTTTGCCTGCATTCCTTCATGATTTTCAGTAGGATTTTGCTGTAACTGCAAAATTTCAGAATTACGTGAAGAAAGTAGAGGATTTATTTCTATTGCAAAATCTTCGGTAAATTGCGAACCGCTGCCAGCAATAATCTTGATCGGATGATAATATCTATGTAGCAGAAATGCCTGTTGTCGGACAATTTCTTCAACACCTCCAACAACTGGAGGACATGAATAGTGAAGGATAGCTATATTAATCATTGCTAATCTTATATCTTCCAATCCCCCTAAACCCCCTTTTTTAAAGGGGGAAAGAGGGGGATTTCTTAATCGAACGTACTGACTATGTACATTAATCTTTTTTCCAGAACTTCAAATGAGTAATAACGTTTTGCCAGATCATAATTCTTTTTAACCATTTTCCCCCGAAGCTCTCCATCTTCCAATACTTGCCTTATCTTCTCAACTGTCTTTGCAGTGACAACTCCGTCTATCGTAATTACATCAAAGCCCTTAGGTTCTATATCGGCAATATAGATTGAATATCTATTAACAACGATCGGCTTATTAAAATAGATGGTCTCCAGAAACGCATTCCCAAACCCTTCATAGCCACTTGGATATGTGACAATATCTGCACATTTATATACATCAGCAATCGTATACTTTTTATTTCCGTTTCCATTATTGCCGCCTATAAGATTATCGATAGCAACGATCTTAACCCCCATAAATTTTGCATATTCCATAATCCGGTGGTAATAATCATCTCCTTCGTCTCCAGATGCATGAGAGATTACGAGAGTAGGGTTGGGTAATTTTAAATTTTGCACAATCTCAATTGACCTTTCGATCCATTTTCTTGGCACAACACGGGTTGGTTGCAAAATAAAAAGATCATCTTTCTTAACGCCGATTTTATTTTTTAGCTCGCAGGGGAAATCCTCTAAACCTTCTGGTTCTTCAGCAAAATTATAGACATTTGGAATAATCGTATTTGAAATTCCCAATCTATGACTCAACTGTTTAGATGCCGGGGAATTGATTACTGCATGACGAATCGAATGAAGGTCAGGTGGAAAAGACTTGTCCAGATAATCCTGACAGGCGTTGATTTGAAAACG
>JBHHYW010000471.1:0-2703 GCA_046757745.1 Candidatus Scalindua sp. | reverse complement strand
ATCCGACTTTGAACCCTTTAATCAAGGCTGACATCCTATTTGATATTTTCTCTGAATCGTGGAAAACTACTTCTCTTAGGAATATGCGCATGACTCTTTCAACAAAAATAAACAGCCCTATGATTTTGATTATGAATTTGTTGTTGAAATATCTCTTCTCCAGAAACAAAAAGTGGTTCTTCATTCGATAGTAATCGATATTGCTTTTTCTTGAGGCATTTCCAACTTTGTGCCATATTTTTGCTTGTGGGTAATAGATTACTTTGAACAATTCTTTGGTCCTTAAACAGAAATCGGCATCTTCGTAATACATGAAATAATCTGTATCGAAGAGTCCGATTTCTCTGATCACTTCCTTTCGAATTAATAAGCAGCATCCAGATAGAAAATCAACCTCTCTTTCGCTATCATACTCTCGGTTATCAAACTGATTCTCCCCGAAATGGTACGTCCTTTTTGAAAACGGTTTGATACCTCCTCCGGCAGACCAAATCTTATCCTTCTCATTAAGGAAATAAATCTTGCCACCAACTAGCCCAACCTTCTGGTCTTTACTTATTCTCCCCACCAATTCGGTCAAAACATTCTTGTCAACAATTGTGTCATTGTTGAGTAAGAATACATATTCCGCGTTGTTATTCATTGCAAATTTAATTCCGTAATTTACACCCTTGCTAAAACCAAGGTTTTCGTGTGCCTCAAGTAACGTTAAGGAGTCGAATCTGCTTTTAATTTCTCTAACGGAGTTATCTGTCGACCCATTATCAACTACGACAATCTCAAAGTTCGGATAGTTAATGTCATAAACAGATTCCAAACAATCTACCGTGTCCGACCAATTATTCCAATTCAAAATGACAATTGTTACCTTTGGATATTCTTGTTCAAATTGTTTCTTAAACATTCTTATGACCTCTCCTGATGGTCAAGAATAGCAACCTCAGTGCCAAATTTTTCACGTTTAGCCCATATAACCCAAGCCCTTAAGCCGCTCAATCACCAACTCGTCATCATTACAGTCATCCAGAGGTTCATTGCCTGAGAATGGCAAGGGTTCTGGTTGTTGCAAAAATTGAACTGGATTGTTTTCGACAAAATCGTCCTTTATAGCGGAGAATAAGACTCTACCATCCATATCCTCGGGAACATTCATGCCCATAATGTAAAGTATTGTTGGAGCGATATCCAAAAGAGATGCCTCAGCAATCTGTTTACCTTTTTCAAACACAGGCCCAGTAGCCAAGAATATGCCGTCCGCATGGTGGTAGATAACCTCTTCGTACTCCAAAATTTTCATAGGGAAATTTGCCCCAGTAATATATCCGTCTAGCTCAATCACAATATCTGGTCCTTCAAGAATCATTTCCCCCTCGTAGATTTCTTCTTTGGGAAACACATTCTTGAATAACTTTTTACCATTTTTGTCTGCAAGCTTACGGAGCTTTTCAATTATTTCTGACCTCAGTCTCTCATAATTCTCTGTACTAACAACGCCATTTGAATATCGATTCTTGCAATTGATGTAAATGCCATTTAACTCATTGGTTGTACAATACGCCGCACTGTTTGCCAGATCAACACACATGTCCACTTCCAATTTCAGAGATAGTTTGTCACGCAACCATCTATAGAGTGTTGTAGACAAAGTGTTTAATACTTCACTCCCTTGTAGAAATCCCTTAACAAATAATGGAATCTTTATGATCTTGAATCGATTGTCGCGGGCTTTGCCTATCTCTTCATCAATTCTATGTTGTCTGACAACTGTACGCGGTTGCGCTTTGACTTTTAAGTACCCTTCTCTTCTTAACCACTCATTTAAATAAAAGGTACCTTGATAGGTATCAAATCCATGATCAGAAATAATGAGTAGATTGACGTTCCCATCAATATTGTCGAGAAACCATTCTAAATAATTGTCCAATTCCTGGTAAAATGCGATGGCTGCATGGTCGTTTGGCAAGCTGCCTGAGACGAGTTTATCGTACACAACATGCTGTATCCAATCTGACCCGCTGAAAAGAACGAAGAATAAGTCCCAATTCTTCTCAAAGAGTGCTTTGACACACACAAATCTATTTTTTTCTATTTGTCTGATGTCATTGATATAGTCTCTTGTTTTGTTGTGCATAATCAAGTTCATATCAGGCGTGAGTCGATAATGCTGCAGTTCAGGTATTTCAGCCACTAGATCAGAAGGAAAAATAAACTGGTCACCCTTTGTAAACAAACTTGTAATTGTGATATCGTTTGTTCTTGGCGGATAAGAACCTGGAAGATTTACAAATATAGTTTTCTTCCCGTTTTCACTTAGATATTCATAGAATGTCTTTGCTCGTATCCGATTCGAAGATATGGTTTTGAGTTGGACAAGCGAATTTGTTGGATATGTAAAATCAAAACACCCGTGTTTTCCCGGATTCTTACCGGTTGCAAATGACACCCAGGCAGGACCAGTCACGGGTGGAATCGTTGATTTCAAGGTTCCTTTAGCGCTGCCTTGAATTATCCTTTTTAGGTTTGGCATCATCCCGCGTTCCATGAGTGGATCCAGGACACGCCATGTAGCGCCATCCAATCCAATGACCACTGTTTTTGCACTAATCTTGGTCATTTGTACTCCTTCACTTTCTCCACCACGCGCTCCACCATCGTATCCGTCATTTCGGGATAGACGGGAAGGCTGAGCACTTTTTGCGCCAA
>JBHHYW010000470.1:0-2706 GCA_046757745.1 Candidatus Scalindua sp. | reverse complement strand
ATCTGCACCCTTGTGTGCAGCCCCGCATAACTTCAATGGATATGCGTTCAAAGACAGTTTTCACATATGGCACAATAGGGCTTTCCGGAAAATATGCCTTCCCAAGATTGCTGATTGATGCCCCACGCACGACAGGCGGAACACCTGAGAAAATGGGGACACATCCCATATTCTTAGAAATATGGGATGTGTCCCCATTTTCTCTAACTTCATAAAGAGAAGGAGCATAAAGATTCTTCATCTCCTTAACAAGAGAAAGAATCTTCTCTTCTCTTGAGCAATTTCCAGAATGTTTCAGGGCCTTAAAATATTCGATAAATTGAGGTAGTTTCTCCTCTCCATCACCCACAAAGAATATATCAATAAAATCAGAGATTGGTTCAGGAGTGAGAGCTAGAGGCCCACCTGCAATGACTAAAGGGTCTTTCTCTGTCCTTTCCTCCCTTCTGAGTGGTATCTTTGCAAGGTCCAGCATATTAAGCACATTTGTATAAGACATCTCATATTGAAGTGAAAAACCGATAATATCGAATTTCCCTAAAGGCCTGAACGTCTCCAGGGAATATAATGGTATATCGTGTTTCCTCAAAGCGGCTTCCATGTCATACCATGGCGCAAATACTCTTTCACAAGCCGTGTCTTTGCGCTCGTTCAATAGGCCGTATAGAATCTGCATGCCCTGATGAGACATCCCTATTGCATAGGTATCCGGGAAGGCCAGTACAACTTTAACATCAATACTGTTATATTCCTTTTTGATGGAATTCCATTCACCACCTATGTATTGTCCCGGTGTCTCCACAAAAGGTAAAATTTTGTTTTCAACATAACTACGAAAATTATTCATAAAACTCCTCATTCGCTAAAGCTATTCTACTTCTCATTCTCACATTAAACATAAACGATAATGCTATAAAGGATGATATTAGAGACGATCCTCCATAACTGATAAATGGTAATGTCAAACCGGTAATAGGAGCAAGTCCTATTGTCATAGCTACATTTATAAGAATTTGAGAGGCAAACATAGCCGTAAAGCCTGCTACAATCAATCTGCCATAAGCATCCCTGGTATTTGCTGCAATACCGATGCTGCAAGCAAGAAAGACCACATAAAGGCATAGGATTGCACAGCTTCTATAAAACCCCCATTCTTCGGCTATGACAGAAAAAATAAAATCGGTATGCCCTTGCGGAAGGAAGTTAAGCTGACTTTGTATGCCGTTACCCCATCCGCTTCCGAAGTTACCGCCGGAACCAACCGCTATCAATGACTGCATCCTGTGGTAACCCTCTCCCCAACTGCTTACAGTATCAGGCCAGAGAAAGCTTATCACTCTCGACTTTTGATAACTCTTAAGCATAAAAAACCAGAAAAGAGGTATTGAGGCCAGGCCGAAAGCCATAGTTGTAAAGATATATTTAATCCTGGTGCCGGCCACAAACATAATTGCAAAAAATATAGGCAATAATATTAAACCGGTACCTAGGTCCGGCTGTTTAATAATCAACGCTATTGGCAGGAGTGTCAAGGCTAGTGGAAAAGCAACTCCACTTAATCCGGAAATACTCCTTTTGTCCATGAAACACCTTGAAAGTGTCAGAACAAGGACTATCTTCATAATTTCAGAGGGCTGTATGGAGATAGGCCCTGCCATTAACCATCTCTGCGCCCCGTATACAGTTTTGCCAAATAACAAAACTAAAAACAAACATAAGAGGGTTATAAAATAAAATATATACGAAATTTTACCAACAGAAAAATAATCAAACGCCAGCAAACCGGAAAAAACACCCACCCCAACGCCTATCCAGATCAATTGTTTAAAGGCATAAGCCTCTGATGAAGCGCTCCATACAAAGAAAAAGCTTATGACCAGGAATAAACAAACTACCAGAAACATCAGCCAATCAAAATTTCGCAAACTAATTATCATATGCTATTACCCTGTAAAAATTAAAAGTGCCTAAGGTGAACTCCTGCCTGCCGGTAGGCAAGGAAAGTGTAAAGTGACTAAAGCCCAAGCTGTGTCAAGAGGTTTTTAACAATCGGGCCCGCTACTTCAGCACCATGCCCTTTTGTATGCTCTATTACAACAGTAAAACAGTACTTTGGATTTTTAAAGGGTGCATATCCTACAAACCATGCATGGTTTATATCATCATGTGCTGTCTGTGTTGTCCCTGTTTTCCCGGCTACACGCATCTCACGCAAACCGGTTCTCTTTGCTGTACCGTCAGTCACTACTCTTCGTAACGATCGTTTAATAATATCCAGATTTTTCTCTGATATACCTATTCTCTCTGCAGGTTTATGCTTATTGTTCAGGATTATATTACCATTATAATCTGTTATCCTTTGAAGAATGTGCGGCCTGATATACCAACCATCGTTTGCAATCATGGCGATCATCTTAGTAATCTGTATCGGTGTAACCAGCATCGCTCCCTGACCAATTGATAAATTTACGGTCTGGGATATAGATTTCGATTCCGGCATATTCCCCTTTTTTTCATAGGCAAGATCAATATTTGTAGTATTTCCCAGGCCTAATTTATCCGCCCACTTTTTTAATAAAGAACCTCCCAACACTTTTGCAGTTTCAAAGAAAAAGACATTACAAGAATATTGCAAGGCCTCTTCAACATTCAACAAACCATGACCATACTTTGAAAGACAACGGAAGCGATTTCCTCCAACCTTCA
>JBHHYW010000469.1:0-2748 GCA_046757745.1 Candidatus Scalindua sp. | reverse complement strand
AGATGGACTGGGTTGTATTAGCCGAAAAGGATGTCTCTGAAGCCTTTGCTCCAATTGTACATCTAAGAAATATGTTTATTGTTATGGGGGTGATTGGCGTACTTGTAATAACTGGTGTCTCATTCATTCTTGCAGGAGGTTTGTCAGGGCCTATTAGAAAACTGACAAAAGCTACTAAAAGGATAGCAGGTGGTGACTTGGAAAATCCTATAAAGATTGGGAAAGAGGGTGATGAAATCAGGGAGCTGGGCGAATCGTTTAACAGGATGATGAGAGATCTCTCAAAATCTACTATAGCAAATAAGCAGTTATTTTTACAGATTAAAAAAGCAAAAAATTATTCAGAGAATTTGTTAGAAACTGCACAGGATACAATTATTAGTATTGATGTAGATGGAATAGTTAATGTCTGGAATAATATGGCAGAAAAGACATTTGGATATTCAAAAAGTGAGATTATAGGGAGACCGGTAACAACCATTATTCCTGAAAGATATAAGACGTTGCATCTAGAAGGGATTAAACGATTTATAAAGTCTGGTGTAGGCAATGTTATGGGCAAAACAATTGGAGTTTCAGGAATAACAAAAGAAGGGATTGAAATACCGGTAGAAATGTCTTTGTCCTTCCAAAAGAGTGAAGAGGGGCGATACTCTTTTACGGCTATCATAAGGAATGTAGCTGAAAAACAGAAATGGGAAGAGGGGCTGACAAGAACCAATAAGAAACTCGAATCGGAAATCACAGAGCGAAAGCTTATAGAGATGGAGTTGAAAGCCGCAAAGGAGGCTGCAGTTGAGGCCAACAAGGCCAAGAGTGAGTTTCTGGCCAATATGAGTCACGAGATTCGAACACCGATGAACGGTGTTATCGGTATGACGGATACTCTATTGGATACTGAATTGTCGCTGGAACAGCGCGAATACGCCGATACGGTTCGCAGCAGCGCCGACTCTCTGCTTACAATTATCAATGATATACTTGATTTTTCCAAGATAGAGGCCGGAAAACTGGAGATGGAAAAAATCGACTTTGATTTAAACGTTACCATGGAAGGTATTATTGATATGTTTGCTGTCAAGTTAGAGGACAAAGGTTTGGGGTACTCCTGTCTTATTGATTCTGAGGTTCCGCTCCTTTTACGCGGTGATCCAGGGAGGTTGAGACAGGTGTTGATCAACCTTGTTAACAACTCTATAAAATTTACGAAGGATGGTGAGATATCCATTAGGGTAAGTATTACAAAAGAGGATGATTCACATGCTACCTTGCGGTTTGTTGTCCGGGATACAGGTATTGGTATCCCTGCTGACCTTTTAAACCGGCTATTCCAATCATTTTCTCAGGTAGACGCATCTACCACAAGGAAGTATGGCGGCACCGGCCTGGGGTTGGCGATTTGCAAGCAAATTACAGAGTTAATGGGAGGTCAAATCGGTGTGGAAAGTGAAGATGGAAAGGGATCAACCTTCTGGTTTACGGCTGTACTGGAGAAACAGCCATCCGGCAGGCAACCGACTCCATACGAGCTTGGTGATATTGAAAATATGCGTGTACTGATTATTGATAGAGACAGTACTTCCAGGCGCCTTCTCAGAACGTATCTGGATTGCTGGCATTGCCGGGTTGAAGAGGCCGATTCAGTAGAAGAAGCGATGAACAGGCTTCTGACCGCTGCTACAGATGGAGATCCGTTCAAGGTTGTCCTGTTAGACCATTGTATGTTACAGCTTGATGTTGAGGCTCTGGGGCATAAAATCAAGACGGATTCGCAACTGCAAGACGTGCACCTGGTGATGTTGATTTCATTCGGCAAACGCGGGGATGCTGAGCATTATCGAGAGCTTGGTTTTGATGCGTATCTGGTCAAGCCATTAAAGCAGTCTATGTTGTATGATTGTCTCCAGATTGTTGCAGGGAAAGCTGAAAGTGTGGGGAATGATGATGCCATGAAGATAATC
This sequence comes from Candidatus Scalindua sp., assembly GCA_046757745.1. Lineage (GTDB taxonomy): Bacteria > Planctomycetota > Brocadiia > Brocadiales > Scalinduaceae > Scalindua. Next base: position 787 of record JBHHYW010000469.1, on the reverse strand, counting down.
ACACGGCATACTATAACAGAGGACCACAAGAAACGGGCAAGTATCCTCGTGGTAGAGGACAACCTGGTCAATCAGAAGATTGCCATGCGTTTATTGGATAAAAAACTTGGATATCATGCTGATGTAGTTTCTAATGGGAGAGAGGCGATTGATTCACTAAAGAGATTGGATTACGATCTGGTTTTGATGGACTGTCAGATGCCTGAGATAGATGGATATGAGGCGACTCGTACCATACGGGATGTGAATTCAACTGTCAGAAATCATAAGATTCCAATAGTAGCTATGACTGCTAACGCCATGAATGGCGATCGTGAAAAATGCCTTGATGCCGGTATGGACGATTACATTACTAAACCGATAAACATACAGGAACTTACAGAAACGGTAGAGAGGAACATAGGTGTTGGCGGCAGGCGGCAGGGGACAGGATAGGAATAAGGGGTCACCTCAACAACATTCAGCAAAAGTTTGATAAAACTTTTTAATTATTTTTTCATTGTTGAATGTTGAGGTCTGACCTTAATGCTACACAGTGAGGAAATCATGATGAAACAAGTTGTTAATTGTGCAGATCCGTTGACAAGATTAATCAAAGATCATAAGGATGTTTCAGAGTACCTGGATGCTTTTGAAGAGATACTGGATCTTCTATGTGATGAGAACGCCTGGGGCAATATCAAACCAATAGAAGACTTTTTCAAACGAAAAGTAATTTATCACTTTAAATTTGAAGAAGAAATAGTTTTCCCTGCTATCTTGTCAAGGTGTGCTAAAAAGGAAACCA
>JBHHYW010000468.1:0-2752 GCA_046757745.1 Candidatus Scalindua sp. | reverse complement strand
GTATTTCTAACATATTTCCATTCCTTCTCGTCTTCTTTCTTTTCGGGTGTTGTAAGATTATTTATAATTGGCAAACCCTTAAGGCCTTTCGCCAGTTTAAAGGAACGTGCCCTTCCAGACGCCTCACCACCAGGCAATACATCCGTTAAAAAATCCAAGGCTACCTGAGTATTATCAAAGATCGCTGTTGTCGCCTTTCTGCCGGCCTTAAAGTTACCTATTGTTGCGTCCGGTACAGCCTCAACAGCATTTAAGCCTGCAAACATTACATCTTCACCTATATTAATTGCACTCCTTGGAACTCCGTTCACAATATCTCCAACCAGTGCATCCTTAAATATTTTCTTAAGCAGGTGCTTGATCCTGCCAGCTCCCTGAGGTTTAGCTTCTCCCTCAGGACTATAGATTCCAAAAGAAAGGCCGCTTGCAACATCTTTGACAAAATTTACTACTGTTCCCGCAAAGCCTACCTTTCTGCCCTCATTTACGTTTCCGTTCTTATCCACATACTTAAACTTTGCACCAATACCTAAATCCTTGACTGCATTTAGAAGATTATTACCTGCATCTGCCAAATCCTTGCCCACCCTCTTTGAAATCCTGGAATGGTCATAACCGTTATCTATTACTCCAGAAGCCTTATTTAAGAAGAAACTATCACCACCGGGGTTTGACATCAACTGATCCTCTTTATAAATCTTATACTGCTCTGCTAAAGAAGACCCTGGAGGTTTGCTTACATTTTGGTTAGGAATAAATGTTTCAGGATACGGATTCACCATTGCAGGAGAGATTGGTTTAAAGTTCCTTACATTGTTCATTTGGAAGTTAAAATTGTTCACATTAGCTAATTCCTTATTCAAGACCCTACCAAATGGTTGCAGCTTTGATGAATTATTGAAACTCACAAGGTTAGGGCTATTAAGTTTAGCCATACCCCTTGCAAACGCCTGCGTAATGACTTGAGAATTGTCTGTGTTGTGTATATCCATAATCGATATATACTATCGCAAAAGAAGTACCACACATACCAATTACTTATTTAAATTTATGTTATCTGCAAGCCATTGATATATCGTCTATTATGACAACAACACAAGACATCGTTACAAATTCCATGGATGGTTCTACAGGTAACAGGAATAAACTGACAGGTTAAAGGTAAAAATGACTTGAGGAAACATGAGGTATGTAAGCCAAACATGAAAGGGGACACACGAAAGGTCTCTGACAACCTGTTGAATATTGACAAGATGCTATGATCCCGGCTAATGTTTTTTCGCTTTTGATCAATATTCAAGACCCCATAGTTTGGACACTTGAATAATTATCAATTATTTTATGCAGCTTTGCAAACTCTATCGGTTTGTTAAGGATGTAATCTACTCCTTCGCTTCTATAGTCGATAGCATCTGTATCCAGTTCGTAACCTGTAATCAATACGACAGGCGTTTTTGACTTTTTCCTGATAACATCAGATTCTTTTATAAACCTGGCCACCTGCCATCCATTTGACTTCGGCATTGCAAGGTCACACAAAACAATATCATACACATTATTCTCATACATTTTCATACCAACACTTGAATCCTGTGTCACAAATACATTATGCCCCCTTGACTCAAGAACAACTCTCATCATGTCAAGTATTACTTCTTCATCTTCAATCACAAGTATATTCGCACTATGACTGGTGACAGTGCTTGTCTCTTCTTCCTCATGTTGTGCTACTTCTGAAAAACACAGAGGCATCTTTAAATGCATGGTAGTGCCTTTACCAGGGCAACTATCAATCTTAATTTTCCCATCATATCTGGTCATTATACTATACGAGAGGCTCATGCCTAATCCAGACCTTTTTACACCTTTAGTTGTGAAAAAAGGATCAAAAACTTTTTCTTTAACATCGTCGCTTATACCGATCCCATTGTCTGAAATAGAAATAACTGCATTATCTCCATCAGTTCTTACAGATAATTCAATCTTGCCTCCATTCGGCATTGCATCAATACTGTTATTGATAATGTTTATAACTACCTCACGCAATTCTGAAGGTTTACATCTGACACGATACTTTGAAGTGGTGAAGTTGTGTTTGACAATTTTATACTCAACCCCTTTTGACTGAGCCTCTGTCTGCCATCTTGGCATAGTAAATTTCAAGGCCTCATCAACAATTTCAATAAGGTCGATTAACTTCTCTACATTTTCATGCTCTTTCTTAATCCTTGAGAATTGTTGAATCTTATCTACGATTTCTGCTCCATCCCTCGCTGCTTTTTCTATAATATTCAGAGAATCTAAAACCTTCACATTCTCATCCTTAATCCCCATCTTGACAATATCCAGATATCCAAGTATTATTCCCAGTATATTATTGAAGTCATGGGCAATACCGCTTGACTGTAATCCTAAAGCATTTAGTTTGTCTATTTGAAACAACTTCTGTTCAAATTCTTTTCTATCGGTAATATCTCTTACAACGCCTTCAAATAGTGTTACTCCACCACTTTCATCATAATCCACCTTCGCATTCAATTGAATGTCCTTTATCCGCCCACTTCCAGTCTTTACCCTGAACTCATACCCCTCTAAGAATTCTCTCCTGCCTGCAAAGGCACCCTTGATACAATCTACAATTTTCTCTCTATCTTCTTTATGAATTAAATCATAAAAATTTAAGCCCCTGGCCTCTTCGCTTGAATATTCAAAGACTCTCTGACTGGCAAGATTTATCGATGTAATGTTTAAC
>JBHHYW010000467.1:0-2753 GCA_046757745.1 Candidatus Scalindua sp. | reverse complement strand
TTATTTGTTCTGGTAGAAGATGAAGGTGGCTTTTGGTTGACAAATTGATATCTTCTTCTTATTATATACATAAACATATTTTACTGACAAAACGATTAGAAATCTTATTTGATCCATAAGAAAATCATTAATTTACAGGAGAAAGAACATGCCGTTATACGAATACAAATGTAGTGAATGTGAACAAAGTTTTGAGATACTGCAAAGGAATAACGAGAAGATAGTTTGTCCCCATTGTGGAGGAAAATCATTAGAAAAACTCTTCTCAGTATTTGCAAGCAGTTCATCCTCTGAATCAGCCTCAGGTGGAGGCGTCATGCCGTCATCACCCGGCTCTTGCGGGACAGGTTGTTGCGGAATGAAGGGTCACTGATTTAAATTTTAACCATGGACAGACACCGGGGACTAAAGCTTAAATAAAAGGAGAAAAATATGGCTGCTAAAACAAAAAAGAAAACTGGCAAGAAAATATATACCTGTAAAACATGTGGAAGGGTTACTACCGCAAAAGGCCATTTATGTACCCCAATTCCACAGGATAAGACTGTGGTTTGTGAATATTGTGGAACAATAGAAACTAACACAAGGCATGTATGTGCCCCCAAGGTCCTGAATTTTAAATACTTTTGCGGAAGTTGTGGCAGGGTTGCAGTTAGTAAAAGCAGTTTATGTGTACCAAGAGCGATACCACAGAAAAAGGCTAAGACCAAACCAAAAGTGAAGCCAAAGGCAAAATCTACTACAAGGAAAACAGCAACGAAGAAGAAAAAGTAACTCATACTTCTTCATCTGATGCCTTAGACGAATTATGAGTTTTTTTGTTAATTAATAATAAAGAATTCATGCTATCTAATTGTTTTTGAATGTTCTTGACATTGGCGTTATTTCTGTACGACAAAAGTATTATTTTGATTGATATTAATAACACCCCGGCCTCAAGAAATATGTCATGAGTAAGTCCTTTTGTAAAAATGGCAGCTATAAATAAACCTACCGTTATTACAATAATTATAATAGTAACCATACCATACACCACTCCCCATACGGACTTATCTGTCAATCTCCCCAAAACCCTGTATAATGCAGTTCATGTAAGGTCTTGCCCTATCGCATATTTGACCGTATGTTAACAAAGGTTATAAATCTTCAGAATGCGTATAATTGTTCACTAAACTTTAACATATAGTAATTTTATCGTAAATTGTCTTTCATTGTCAACTTCAAACCATATTACAACTTTCATGTGCAATGAATCCATAGTTTACGAGTAAATGATAAAAGAAAATGTTATTCTTGATTTACATCGATATGCCCTTTCTACAAAGGTTGCCTGTGGAGATAAATAATCTTGGATTTTCTTAATTATTTAATTTAATATGAAGATATGTCATTAAGTATTAGCTTTAGAGAGCGTTTTGAAAGGGCAAAATTACTTTTAGAAAAGGTGGGACTTGGCGACAGGTTAGACCATGCGCACGAAGAACTCAACGGAGGGCAGCAACAGCGGCTAGCTATAGCAAGGGCGCTTGTAAATAATCCTAAAATTATTATTGCTGACGAACCAACATCTAATATTGATGATGAGACCGGCGTACGGTTACTGGAACTCTTAAAGGAACTAAAAACCCGGGGAGTGACAATACTAGTAGCTACACATAATACCGGTTTCGAAAAATTGCTGATGAAATCTATAAAATAAGAAATGGCAGGATAGAATGATTATAGACATCTTTACCCTTGTTATGTTATTTATTGCCGTATTGTCTTTTGGCCTGGGTGGCTATTTGCTTTATGCTACGTTAAAAACACTCCTTCATTTCAAAAAGTTGTGCCTTTAGAGGCCAAAAGCAGACTTGAAGAGAAAGGGTATCTGATATTTTTATTAGCATGTGTGGTGCTATCTGTCAGAATGTTCGCCTGGCCGTGGTTTTATTTCATGCTCCAGAGCTTCGTATCTGAAGTACCGGGGGCGATGTGTGTATTTGGTGTTACTCGTGTTCTACCCGACACGGTTACCTTTCTCCAAATCATTAAGCCCATTTCATTTTTTATAATGGGAGGCTGGCTGTTATGCTATTACGTTGATAAATCTATCCCGACATCACCACTGGCAAGAAGGAATTTGTTATTTCTTCTCCCGATTTGCGGTGTGCTTTTAGCTGATAGTATAGTAGATATATATTATGTGATTCGTATGAAACCATTGATATCCGTCTCCTGTTGTGCAACCTTCTTTGATACGCCTTTAAGGCCTTCAGCGCTGATCCCAAAAGCTATCCTCGGAAGGGATTTCCAACAGACTCTGTTTATTGCATTCTATACGACAAACACAATTCTTATTATTTTATTATTTACGAGTCTGTCCAGGAAATGGCAGTCATTAGCATCATTGCCCGGAAATGTTATGCTATATAGTCAGGTTGTGATAGCAGGTATTAATATCCCTGTCGTAATTATTTCGTTTTTTGAGAACATTGGTCCCACGCTGATGCAACTACCTCTTCACCACTGCATATACTGTTTTATGGGGAAAGGTATAGTACCGGATGCGCCGGTTATACTTGGATTATTTGTCATAGGTACATTTGCAATTGGTTGGATGGTTATCCTGCGCCTTATTTGCCGGAATGGAGAAACACAACCTGTAACAGGAAAACTTATAAGGAAGGTTAATGGTTTAAGTGTGTTTTGCCTATTGGCCTTCATTATAATGGTAACCATACATTTGATATTGATTTAATCATATAGGAATT
>JBHHYW010000466.1:0-2760 GCA_046757745.1 Candidatus Scalindua sp. | reverse complement strand
TGAGATCATTTCCATATTTCGGTTTCCCATGGTTTTTTGCAGGTCATAGTCAATATTTAAATCTGCCTTTAATACAGATTACTGATATCACTGGCGTTTATGGTATATCATTTCTGATTGTTATATTTAATGCGGCTATTGCAGATTTGATAGAACAACTATTGCTTAAACGTAATCACATATCAGGGATATGTCCAGTTGCTCCTTCTGATAAAAAGGGAAAAATGTTCTGGCTCACCATAATTATCCCATGTCTTTTGCTGTTTTTAGTCTTAGCCTATGGCTATCTTGATTTAAGAGGCCATAGATTTTTGCAGGATGGCCCCAACGTTTGTGTTGTACAGGGGAATGTTCCACAGGGTGTCAAGATTACGGCTGACGACGGACAGAAGGAAGATATACTGATGAAATACACAGACTTATCATTAGAGGCTGTTGAGGAGGGATCTGACATGATTGTCTGGCCGGAGACTATGGTACCCGGCATCCTTAATATTGATCCTGCAATTCTTAACAGGAAGATTGACAGACTGTCTAAAGAATCAATTCATAGATTAACGGATGCAACCTCTGCTAATTTGATTTTAGGAGGTACGGCAATTGATGTAAAAGATACCTCTGCATTGTATTTTAATACGGCTTTTTATTTTGACAGGAATGGAAGATTTGTGGACCGTTATGACAAGATATATCTCGTGCCTTTTGGAGAATTTATCCCTTTCGAGAAATGGTTCCCTTTCTTTGCTAATATAGTGCCTTACAGTATAAGTTTGAGTGGAGGAGACGAGAGAACAATATTTGAAATTGATACAAAGAGGAACGATAAAAACTATAAGTTTGGAGTAATAATCTGTTATGAAGATACTGTTGCATCTTTAGTAAGAGGGTTCAGGAAAGATGGAGCCGACTTTCTGGTAAATATTACCAATGATGCCTGGTTTCATGATAGTTCAGAACTGGACCAGCATCTGGCAGTGATGGTTTTCAGAGCTGTTGAGAATAGGATCACTATTACACGTGCTGCTAATAGCGGCATTTCTTCCTTTGTTGCGCCAGACGGTGAGATATATGATCACCTGTCTGAAGATGGAAGATATAAAGAGGTAGAGGGTGTAATGTGTAACAAAATCAGGTTTGAGGATTCGGTGAATTCATGGTACACAAACCATGGTGATGTGTTCGCGTTTTCATGTTTGTTGGTAACCGCTATACTGTGTCTGGTTGCGTTAACAAGGAGAATTTTAGCTTGACATTTTTATGAGTGTACGTATAATCTCCCACGTAAGCCTATGTAAAATTTTAGCTTATATCCAAAATACAGAAATAGGACAGCGAAAATATGCATCCTTTAGATTATTTTTTAGGGCTGGCTTCTACAGATATGGGTATCGATCTTGGGACGGCGAATACACTGGTATGTATTCCCGGTGAAGGCATAGTGTTGTTTGAACCATCTGTGGTAGCAGTGAAACCGGGGACAAATAAGGTTTTGTTAAATGGAAATGCCGTAGGGCAATCTGCGAAGGCTATGCTTGAAAAGGCCCCAAACAGTATTTCCGTTATCAGGCCAATGAAAAATGGAGTTATTGCCGATTTTGACATTACAGAGGCGATGCTTAAGTATTTTATATTAAAGGTGCATAAAAGAAAATGGGGGATACGGCCAAGGGTCGTGGTTGCCATTCCATCCGGAATCACTGCTGTGGAAAAACGTGCTGTTGTTAATTCTGCGGAAAGAGCAGGAGCCAGAGAGGTTTATTTAATATCTGAGCCTAAAGCTGCTGCGATTGGAGCCGGACTTCCCGTTGGAGAACCAGTGGCAAGTATGATAGTTGACATCGGAGGAGGCACTACAGAAGTAGCTGTTATTTCATTAGGAGATATATTTGCGCATGAAAGTTTAAGGGTTGCCGGTGATGCGATGGATGAAGCAATAGTTCAGTTTGTTCGTCGTACTTATAGCCTGGATATTGGTTATAGAACCGCAGAAAGCATTAAGGTCGAGATTGGATCGGCTTACAAATTAGATGATGAAATTTCAGCGGAAGTTAGAGGCCGTGATGCCATAGCCGGATTACCAAGGGCAATAACAATTACTTCGGAAGAGATAAGAGAAGCGCTTCTTCCAACAACAGATGCTATTTTAGACGCTATAAGGAAGACGTTGGAACAGTCGTCACCGGAATTATCTTCTGACTTGTTGACTACTGGTATGGTTCTGATTGGTGGCGGTGTAATGCTGAGGGGTTTAGATAAATTAGCTGCAGAGGAAACTGGACTTCCTGTAAGGATGGCAGATGACCCAATTACGGCGGTAGCGAGAGGAACAGGCATACTTCTGGAAGACCTTGATTTATATAAGGATGTTTTGTGGGATAAGGAACTTGAGGCGTAATCGTGGCGGATCTACAAAAGGATTGATAATATTTATTTTTGTCATAGTATCCATTTCTCTTTTAATCATACCGGAAAGTATTACAAATAACATCAAAGTGACCGTTGCTTCACCCCTTGCGCCAGTACAAAAGATAATTTCTCAAACAACGAATTTCTTCAAGAATGGGTTTAAGAAGCTGGTCGCATTATCTAAAGCAGTTGATGAAAAAGAATATCTGGAAAAAGAGGTCTTTCTTCTTAAGAATAAGATAATCGAGCAACAAGATATTATAAATGTATTTAATAAAAAGCTGGAAATTGTATCGGAATATAAAAAGAACATCGATGATAATGAAAAGCCAATAGTTGCAGATATCATTGGCT
>JBHHYW010000465.1:0-2764 GCA_046757745.1 Candidatus Scalindua sp. | reverse complement strand
CAGGAAAATGATAGTCTGGAGATAGTTACCTTTGTTGGCGGAGGATGAAATGGAAGATACAGTTCTTAAGCTTGGTAATTATGAGTTTAACTCCAGGCTGTTTGTAGGTACGGGGAAATATCAAACCTTTGATATAATGAATGATGCCCTGGAAGCCAGTGGTGCAGAGGTTATCACAGTAGCGGTTAGGCGTGCAAACATTGGCGGCAAGCCGGGAGAATCATTACTCGACCATATTGATAAGGACAAATATACGATATTACCTAATACTGCCGGATGTTATTCAGCCGATGAGGCTGTCAGGACAGCGCTCTTGGCCGGGGAAATGGGTATTTCAGATTTAATAAAGCTGGAGGTACTGGGTGATAAAAACACCCTGCTGCCAGACCCTGTTGACACATTAAAAGCCACTGAGACACTTGTGAAAGAAGGCTTCACCGTTCTCGTTTACACCTCTGATGATCCGATAACAGCTAAACGACTCCAGGATGCGGGTGCAACCAGCGTTATGCCTGCGGGCGCCCCGATAGGTTCAGGCCAGGGAATTCTAAACCCGAATAACATAAGAATCATTCTTGAGACATTAAATGTACCCATTATAGTTGATGCAGGCGTAGGCACCGCATCAGATGTGACAGTTGCCATGGAGCTTGGTTGTGAGGGTGTATTGTTGAATACTGGTATCGCTCTGGCAAAAGACCCGATCAAAATGGCCAGGGCGATGAAACTGGCGTGTGACTCAGGCCATCTGGCACATTTATCAGGCAGGATACCCAAAAAATTATATGCTAATGCCAGCAGTCCTTTAAAAGACTTTTAAACAGAACATTCCTGATCGGCATTTTAATTCCAACTTGGGCTGAACAAACAAATACTAAATAGAAGCTTTATAAATTTCAATATCCGAATGATCAAAACAAAAGAAACTAAACAAATGATTTGGATACTAGTTTTGATTTTGTAATTTATCATTTGTCAGATCTACTACATAATCTATAAGGAAACGAGATACACATGTTAGCAAAACGCATTATACCCTGCCTTGACGTTAAAGATGGCAGAGTGGTAAAAGGAACAAGGTTCCTGGAATTGAGGGATTCCGGAGACCCTGTGGAGATTGCGGAGTTATACGACAAGCAATGTGCAGACGAACTGGTCTTTCTCGACATCACGGCTTCATATGAGAAAAGGAACATTATTCTTGATGTGGTCAGGCATACGGCAGAAGAAGTTTTCATGCCGCTTACGGTTGGCGGTGGAATTCGAACAATTGAAGACATCAGGGACCTCCTGAATGCAGGCACAGACAAAGTATCCATAAACACTACCGCCGTAAAAGATCCTGATTTTGTAAACAAGGCATCAAGGCGTTTCGGCAGTCAATGCATCGTGGTGGCCATTGATGCCAAAAGAGAAGGTGATGGATGGGAGGTGTTCATAAATGGAGGACGCACCCATACCGGTAAAAACGCTATTGAATGGGCAAGAGAAATAGAATCAAGAGGCGCCGGTGAAATACTCCTTACGAGTATGGACTGTGATGGTACCAAGGACGGATTTGATCTGGAACTTACAAGATCAATCTCCGAGAATCTGGAGATACCAATTATAGCTTCCGGCGGAGCGGGAAGGCTTGAACACTTTTATGATGTATTTACTACGGGCAAGGCGGACGCAGCCTTAGCCGCCTCTATATTCCACTTTAAAGAATACGAAGTCTCTGAAGTAAAGGACTACCTGGCTGAAAGAGGGATAATTGTTAGACAAGATTGAATCAGTATCCATAGTTTCTGATTCTCACAATTTTTTGCAACAGCATAAAGTGGCTGTCTAAAGAAAAAATTTTACAATTATTTTGTTTCGAATTTTGAGCGATAATCAAATCAGGTATACCAACCCCGCTAATGCCGAATTTTAAGCATTTTACTTGAATTTTTTAAATCAGAAATCATTGACCTTCGGATCAATTCTTTTAGTGCAAGAACTATTACATTTGTCTTTGTCTTGACGTGAGTAGCTTTCATTGCTTCTTGTACTAATTCTTCAGGTAAATCCAGTGTAGTTCTCATTGTCAACTCCTTATGCATAAAATTACCAGTTCATGCATATAATGTCTATTGTTTTTCTAGTAAACGTTAGCCAGCAGCAAGTCTCACACAGAAAAGCACTGATGACTCAGATATGGTTTAAAAAATAGACGGGATTACTGGATAAGAATGGAAGGGAGAGTTTAGGGAATCTTTCAGAACGCTATTGTCTCCTTTTTTACAAAATATTCTTGAATCCTTGTTATTATTATTCTATTCTCATATTTTTCCAGAAACAATTACACATCATCTTTGAAGCTGTGTTATTGGAAAGCTAATTAATAGAAAATATTAATATACTGTGAGAAGACACAAACTACAAAAGATCACTGAACTTGAGAATTTCGAGAATATCATACAATTTACCGATCAACCGGAACAGGATAATTTCAGGTATTATGGAACATGGGCGGAAGATCATTTCAAGAACAACAATCCGGTCAGCCTGGAGTTAGCGTGCGGCAAAGGCGCTTATACCCTGGCTCTTGCAGAGAAATATCCTGAAAGAAATTTTATTGGTGTAGACATGAAGGGTTCACGCCTGTGGACCGGATGTGTTAAGGCCCGGAAGCGTGGCCTTACTAACGTAGCTTTCCTTCGTATAGAAATTCTGCACCTTGCTCACTATTTTGCTAAAGGGGAAATCGATGAAATCTGGATAACTTTTCCTGATCCGT
>JBHHYW010000464.1:0-2765 GCA_046757745.1 Candidatus Scalindua sp. | reverse complement strand
CCAGAACACCTTTAGAACTACCAAAAAACATAACCAGCGAAAGCATCGCTATCACTAGAGAACACATATAACAACCAATAAATTTACTCATTTCCTGCTCCTTCTGTTTCAATCAACAAAAAAGATTATTTTCTCTTCTTTAGTTCAAAACTTACACTTATCGTTTTCCCTGCCTCCACAGTGATGTCTTTCGTTACCGTCCTTAGCTTTTCATGCCATGTACTTAGTTTGTAATTACCAGGTGGCACGTTATCTATTTTGAATACCCCATCCCTTCCAGTCACAGAAAAATAAGGGTTATCAAGCACCAATAGAAACGCAGACATCTCAGCATGAACATTGCATAAGAGTGGCACTTCACAGGATTCATCAAATGTAACGCTTTTCACAGTTCCCACATCATAAGTGCCAAGGTTAAACTGTCTGCAACAATCAGGCGGCGAAAAGACATTATGTCTGACAAGATCACTATTCGGAAAATCTATTGTTGAGCCTCGCTGCACAGCTATAACATGCGGAACATATGTTAAATTTAATTGATCTATAGTTCCATGCTCTATGGGGGCAGGATATTTGTTGTCACCCACTTTCTCAATATAAACAACTACATTTTCTGGAGTCCTGACCCTTCTACATTTCACCATCCCCGTAATAATCCCGCCATTTGCAACTTCAACCTCCGATCTTATCTCCTTTTTTATTGTACTCATTGCCTTTTGTATTTTTTCTTGCGCCAGCTTGGCACCTTCTTCTGTAAGCGCCTTATTAGGAAAATAAAATAATCCGACAAACAGCGTAATCAAAAAAATACAAATACCTTTTTTCATCTTCATCTCCTTTCTTGTATAAATAGTTCTGGTAACCGTTCACGGGGTATCATGGGAAACCAGGCAAAGCCCCGCTGAGCGTGGCAAAGTCATACCCGTTTGGTTTTTACAACCCCCTTAATCCCCCTTTTTTAAGGGGGATTAAGGGGGTTGTAACTTCTTTTGCAATGGAGTTTAGATGATACCTCTTGCCCGACGATATCTGGCAATGAAGAAAAACTCAACACTTACACCCATAATAATGGCAATTACAATGTAACCATAAATGCTTTTTGGAGTTGGAGTTACAAGCATTACATAATACCAGGATGATATTGCCTTCTTTCCTTTATGTTCAGCATTAGAACCATCCCAAACAGCCAATGTAAAGGGAATAAGTTTTCCTTTTTCAAAATTAGCATCATTTTTGTCTCCACTAAATAAAGGCCTCTTGATCAACACCCTCCATCTACCATCTTCCCATTGGCCAATACCTTTTGCCTCCTGGTTGTCCCGTGATTGTAGCTTATAATTCATTACGCCTTTTGCATTAGATTCTTCAACAACGGCGAAATCTTCCCGATCCGGATACTTATTATCTTCTACTACTTGTTCCTTAATCTCAGAGTGCGCACCTTGCCGATGGTATGCTTTCCAATGCAGCATATAAACCTTGCCACTCGAATCACCCATTACAAAAAAAGGTTTTTTTGCCCCATCCGGTATCTTTACCGGAAATTGCATTGTTACCGCATCGCTAAAAACTTCATCCTGCTTATTTGTTCTGTCATCCCATTCGAGCAAGAAGGCTATATTATCTTTATTATATAATGACCTGATTATTATTGAATTTATAGAAGGATTCCATAACCTCGGCTTTGCGATTATTTGTCCTGCCAGTGGTATTTCAGTTAATTCTGCATCTTTCCAAATCCCGCTATCCAGATCCATTGGTATTTCTCCTTCTATGGGTTTAGATTTAAGCACCACATTAGTGTTCATCTCACGAGAAATTGACTTTACATAGTGTGCCAGGTGCCATCTTTCTTCATCAGAAAGGTATTCTTTATATGAACCCATTGGTGTTTCATTAATACCGGTGGCTATTGTCCGATAAATATCTTTTACATTGTTTCCTCCTTTAAACAACCAGCTCTTTGTCAAATTTCTTGCCTTATAAGGCATATCCCACTCCTGCTTCATAGTCATTGTAATTGCTCCGTCACCTCTTCCCTTATTCCCATGACACAAAAAGCATCCCGTCTCTTTGAATAACCTTCTTCCCTGCTCTATGGTTTGTGGTGTGGCATGGACTTCCTCTCCAATTTCCATTTCTCCAGACACTTCATTTGAAAAGTCGCTATTAAAAGTCTTTATATAGTATATAACCTGCCATCTCTCCTCGTTGCTTAAATTATTCCAGAAAGGCATAGCCGTGCCTTCCACACCACTTGTAATTATTCTGAAAAGGTCCTCATCTGTGGGAAGTGTACCGAGTTCCGTGGAACGTATCTTAAACTCATTTCTGGTAAAATTTCTTGGTTTTTGGTCCAGACGCGGAGCTGCCGGACCGTTGCCGTCTCCTTTTAAACCATGGCAATAATAACATCTCTTCTCATAAATCATCTTTCCTGCGACTATCGCATCTTCGGTTTCCGGAATCTGCCCGGAAACATCATGTGTATATGTACGGAATCTTTGAGTGGCCTGCGCGTAGATATCAACTTCGTAAAAGATATGTGTACAACAAACTACAAATACAAAAATAAATACTCTTTTATACATTTTGATTTATATAAGTTGGTTATGAACGTTTGGTTGTTCCGGCAGAACTTTGTAATGTATTCTTAACGCTTTTATCAGGTTTTTCTGAAATTAACATATCTTGTGGAAAATTCATGAGTAAATCTTTTATTGCTTCAGTCTGTTCCTCCCTGGTACCAGGTAAGATATCCTGAA
>JBHHYW010000463.1:0-2769 GCA_046757745.1 Candidatus Scalindua sp. | reverse complement strand
ACCTGATATTACAACCCTTTGATCTGGCAATACAACACAGGATTTTAATAATCGTCCCGTCATCTATTCTTATATGGGTGATTGTAACCTTTCTTACAAGGCCGGCACCTGAGGAGAGCCTCGTCAGATTTTATAATCTGGTCTCTCCGGGCGGTTTCTGGAAACCTATAAGAGATAAGATAACTACGAAACAAAAGACCATACTCGGATGGAACTTTCTCGTAAACTGGCTTGCCGGCGTTGCACTCATCTATGGAATGACATTCGGAATTGGGAAGCTGATCTTCGGCGATCTTATAGTAGGGGGCATACTCCTGTTTATTGCGGGAGTAGGATTTTTAATTATTTATATCGGCTTGCGAAAAGGGTTTGATTGATACTGTTTGGCTAATTAAATATTGACACTGATCAGGGCATTAAAGTAGGGTGGGCAACTTGCCCGACTGCGTCGTTCTGGCGGGTGCTTGCTAATTATATGTTTAGTGTTGAAGAATGCAGTCAAAGAGAGACTTGACTGCATTCTTCTTTTCTCTTGTCTGAGAATAGAGATTACACAATGGTATCTAACTTTGAAGATGCTTCGGTTGGCAGAATATCTTTTGTCCTGTTATTAATAGCAGCATGAATACGAGAGCGAGCGGCGATATTGAGCTCTACTCTGCCGACTTGACCATTACCATTTTTATCAATCCTGTCGAAGACAGTTTCAGGTACACCTAATTCTCCAACATTCAACACACCATCACCGTTGGTGTCCTTTTTACTGATTAAATGATTAGTTCTTTCATTAACAGCATGAATACGAGAGCGAGCGGCGATATTGAGCTCTACTCTGCCGACTTGACCATTACCATTTTTATCAATCCTGTCGAAGACAGTTTCAGGTACACCTAATTCTCCAACATTCAACACACCATCACCGTTGGTGTCCTTTTTACTGATTAAATGATTTGTCCTTTCGTTAACAGTATGAACACGAGAGCGAGCGGCGATATTGAGCTCAAATCTACCGGCTTGACCATCACCATTTTTATCAATCCTGTCGAAGATATCTTTAGGAACTCCTAGTTCCTTGATACTCAGGGTATTGTCACCGTTAGTATCTCTTTCGTTAATCAAATTATCAATTTTGTGTTTAATGAACTTAGATGGATTTAAACTAGAGAACGGGTTACTTACTGTTGTTATGCCATTCATTATTTTACTCCTTTATCTTGTAAAAATACAGTTGAACTATTGATCTAAGCGATCTAAAACACTATTTTTACATATTTCACCTCCTTTTAATTTCTCTAATAGATTGTTTTAAAAGCATACAGTACAATGTTGCTCTCTAATTACATGCCAAACCACGAACAATTTATATAACATACTGTGTTCATTGATTATACATTTTTCAGCTACAATTAAAAATAACTTTAATATGGTAAATAATACCTACATTGGTAGGTAAATATTACCTGACTTCATATCTGCTTGTGAAAAACTACTTACTATTTTGACTTGAAAATCTTTTGTTAATTATGTAGCATTGCCGAAAGTGAGTAAGAAAATAATAGTAATTATTTTATTACCGGTATTTCTCTTTGCCTGTATTGCGCTTAAACCTGTAGAAAAGCTGACGGATGAGGAACTGGCAGATAGGCATGACAAAATCGACCTTCAAATTTATATGGTGAAACGTGCCGCTTCAAAAAATAATCCGGCAAGGTATCCCAGTGGATCTGGAAGTTCGGAAAGTGGTTATAGCAACGGTGATATTAAGAAGATAAAAAAGCTTGAAGAAAAACTTAAGGTTGTAAGACAAGAACTTATTAAAAGGGGGTATATCCCTTAATACAATAAAATATGGCCGGAAATAGCAACTCATACGTAAGGAAATATCTACCCATTTAGGACACTTTGCTGTTTTACATAATTCTAAGATTAATCAACTAAAATATTAAGTTTGTCTTTGAATTACAAAGCTACGCCTAATTTGTTACCACGATTGGTGATTTCTCTTATATCATTCCTGGTAACTAATCCTCTTCCCGCAAGCTTGAGCTTTATTTCTCCGTAACCGGCAGTGGCGGTGGTTATTAGAAATGGAATTATTGTTCCGGGAGAGTATGTTTTTATGGCGTTTGTTATTATTTCAAAATAAACTCCGGTCGCACTGATGTTCATTGTCTTGCTCTTTTGATCGGGTAAAGATAACTGTAGTGAGAGATCTAATCTTTCATTAGTCCTTCTGTTAGGATCTTTTTCTATGACCTGCATAGTATTTCCTTATCTGCATGTTATATAAGTCTTAGCTGAATTGTTTACGGTGAGTAATGTAAAGATTTGATATGGCCATTCTGTCTAAGATATTCAGTATATTTTTTGTCAGTTTCCTGAAAGTGGTTAATTAACCATTGCTTTAAGTATTCAAGCATCTCATTTGTGGTTTGGTAGTCACTATTAATTATTCTATTATGATAAGCAAGCGCTTTAATAGAAAAATTCATGTGGGATTCTTTATGGTATTGATATTCTGGATATTTAAACTCTATCATGTAAATTTCTTCAGTTGCAAAATACTTAATAGCATGCCTGATTATATCGTGTAATATTTCCTTCATTTCTTCCGGGCTCTTCTTGTGTTGCTTTGCAGCAATAGCCTTGTCAATAATGCCAATGAGCTTCTTGTGATCTTCAATGATTAATGATACATAAAGATTATATTTGTATTCCTGCGCAATCATCTCTAACCTCCCAGCTTATGTAAGATGGAAAAGTAAAACA